>NZ_LZMK01000419.1:0-113392 GCF_001665865.1 Nocardia sp. 852002-20019_SCH5090214
GCCAGCGACGCCACCACCGGACAGGGCATCGTCGCCTTCGTCATCCTCACCGGCGGCTCGAACAACTCCGGACAGCAACTCGTCGACGAGCTCAAGGCCGAAGTCTCCCGCGAGATCAGCCCGATCGCCCGCCCCCGCGAAATCCACATCGTTCCCGAACTGCCCAAGACCCGCTCGGGCAAGATCATGCGCCGCCTGCTGCGCGATGTGGCCGAGGGCCGCGAACTCGGCGACACCTCCACCCTGGTCGACCCCAACGTGTTCGAAGCCATCCGCGCCTCCAACGCCTGATCGACCGGCTTTTCGAGCCCACGTCCGGTACCGCACCGGGCGTGGGCTCCGCCGTTCGCCGCCGCGAAGCCTGAAGGCGGCCGTAAACAGCCACGCCTGTACCGGTAAAATTTTGTCAAGGAGTGCCGGGAAGTCTGGTCGGCGTGTGGTTGGTGAGCCCGTTGCGGGAGTGCCCGCCGCAGTCGCCGTCCGCTCCCGAAAGGATTTCCGTGATCGTCGCGCTGCGCTCCGAGCTCGCTCGTTATCTCCGCACTGAAACCGTCGGCGGCGCATTGCTGCTCGCCGCGGCGGCGGTAGCGCTGCTGTGGGCCAATTCGCCCTGGCGCGACGGCTATTTCGCGATGGTGGACACCACTCTCGCGATCCCACCGTTACATCTGGACCTCACCCTGGGCGACTGGACCAAGGACGGTCTGCTCGCGGTGTTCTTCTTCGTCGCGGGGCTCGAACTCAAGCGCGAACTCGTCGTCGGTGAGCTGGCCGACCGGAAACGGACCACGCTCCCGGTGGTGGCCGCGATGGGCGGCGTGATCACCCCGGCGGTGATCGCCTTCGTCATCGGCTGGGGCGTGCCGGGGATGGATCGCGGCTGGGCGATTCCGGTCGCGACCGATATCGCCTTCGCGCTCGCGGTACTGGCCATGACCGGCTCGCGAATTCCGGCCGGGGCGAGGGTGTTTCTGCTCAGCCTGGCCGTCGTCGACGATCTGATGGCGATCGTGATGATCGCGGTGCTGTTCACCACCACGGTGGTGCTGATCTGGCTGGTGGCCGCCGCCGCCTGCTTCGTGGGCTGGGCGCTGGCGCAGCGGCTGCGTATCCGCACCCCGCTGGTGTACGTGCCGCTGGCGCTGCTGTCGTGGTATGCCCTGCACGAGGCGGGGATTCATCCCACGCTGGCAGGGGTGATCTGCGGGCTGCTGACCCGGGTGCGCCCGGATCCGGAGGAGGACGAGGCGCCGGCCGCCCGGCTCGAGCATCTGTTCCAGCCGATCTCCGCCGGCGTGTGCGTCCCGCTGTTCGCGCTGTTCGCCTCCGGAGTGCCGTTGTCCGCCAGCGTTTTCGGCGAGCTGTTCACCTCGCGGCTGTCGTTGGCGATCATCGCCGGACTGCTGGTCGGCAAGACCGTGGGCATCTTCGGCTCGAGCTGGCTGGCGATCCGGTTCGGAATCGCCGCTCGGCCCGTGGGTCTCGGCAATCGGGATATGTCGGCCCTGTCGGTACTGGGCGCGATCGGTTTCACCGTTAGCCTCTTGGTGGCAGAACTCGCGTTGCCCGACCGGGCCGCGACCGAACTGGCGAAAGCCGCCGTGTTGATGACGTCCTTGGCGGCCTCTCTGCTCGGTTCGGCGCTACTGTTGCGGCGTGGGCGGGCGCATCAGGCGCGGCGAGACGCGAGTGCGGCCACCGAATACGAGTGAAGGCCGGACAGCACCGGGACATGGAGAAGGGTCGAGCAATTGAGCTTCACAAACGGCGGTAACGACGCGGGCCGAAACCGGACCATCACCTCGATTCCGCTGTCCGAGGTCGATACCACCGCGAATGCCAGCGTCGGGGATCTGGTGCGCGACGCCGCGGAGCAGATGTCGACCCTGGTCCGCGCCGAGGTGGAGCTGGCAAAGGCCGAGGTGACCGGCGAGATCAAGAAGGGCCTGCAGGGCAGCGTCTTCTTCATCGGCGCCCTGACGGTGCTGCTGTTCTCGTCGTTCTTCTTTTTCTTCTTCCTCGCCGAACTGCTGGATGTGTGGCTGTACCGGTGGGCGGCGTTCCTGATCGTCTTCGCGCTGATGATCGTGGTGGTGGCGGTGCTGGCGCTGCTCGGCTACCGGAAGGTCCGCAAACTGCGGGCGCCGGAGAAGACGATCGAATCGCTCAAGGAAACCCGGACGGTGCTGCCGCACGGCTTCGGATCGCACGCCGACGGCCCGGCCGCCAAGCCGACGGCATAGTCCGGCTATTACGCTTTCGGCGTGTCGTCGAATCCGCATCCCGATCCGTCCAGCGTCCGCTTCGACGGCCCGTGGACGCATCGCGACGTGCACGCCAACGGCATCCGATTCCACATCGCCGAGGGCGGCCCCGACGATGCGGTGGGCGATCCCGCGCGGCCGCTGGTCGTCCTCCTGCACGGCTTCGGCGATTTCTGGTGGTCGTGGCGGCATCAGCTGACCGGGCTCACCCAGGCCGGCTACCGCGCGGTCGCGGTCGATCTGCGCGGGTACGGCGATTCCGACAAACCGCCGCGCGGCTACGACGGCTGGACGCTGGCCGGTGATATCGCCGGCCTGGTGCGAGCGCTCGGGCACACCGACGCGACCCTGGTCGGCCATGCCGAGGGCGGACTCGTGTGCTGGGCGACCGCGGTTCTGCACCCCCGGGTGGTGCGCTCGATCGCGCTGATCGCCTCACCGCATCCGGTGGCGCTGAAACGTGCCGTGCTGCGCGATCGTCGCCAGCGCGCGGCCTATCTGCCGAATTTCCTGCGGTATCAGCTGCCGCGGTACGGCGAGCGCCGGCTCACCCGCCAGGACGGATTCGAAATCGAACGTCTCGTGCGCGAGCGGGTGCGGCCGCAGTGGGCGGGCACCTCCGAATTCGTCGACACCGCCCAGCGCATGCGCTCGGCGATCCGCATACCCGGTGCGGCGCACTGCGCCCTGGAATATCAGCGCTGGGCCTTCCGTAGTCAGTGGCGTCCCGACGGCCGCCGCTTCCTGTCGGCGATGCGGGAACCCGTCCGCGTGCCGACGCTGATCCTGCGCGGCGACGCCGACCACTACATGCTCGAATCGACCGTGCGCGGCGCGGGCAAGCTCTCACCGGATCGCCGGGTGGTCACGATCCCGCAGGCCGGGCACTTCGCCCACCAGGAGAATCCGGACGCCGTCACCGCGGAACTGTCGAAACTGCTGGGTGATCCGGCGACCGCGCAGTACGTCTAGCGCACGGCAGGCCCCGTCCACGCAGTACCGCTAGCGCACGGGAGGCCTCGGTCCGCGCAGTACCGCTAGGGCACGGCAGGCCCCTGGACGCGCAGGCCCTCGACACGTCCGCAGCGCCGGCGTCGGCGCCGCGGCTTCGCCCTGAAAGTGGGCCGGCAGCGGGTCAGCTCAGGACACAGTCACCGGTGCCGACGGGCGCGGTCGAATTCGACGCGGCCTGCAGATCGGATTCGACCTCTTTCAAGGTGAGCACGTAGCCGGTGTCGTCGTCGGTGACCGCCGCGCCGAAGACCACACCCAGCACCTCACCGTCGGTGTCGACCAGCGGGCCACCGGAATTGCCGGCGCGCACCCGGCCGCGCACGGTGTAGACCTGGCGTTCGACGGTGTTGCTCTTGTAGATGTCGGGACCGGTCAGCTCGAGCGTCTCGCGCACCCGGGCCGCACTGGCGGTGTAGGGGCCGCCGCCGGGGTAGCCGAGGACGATCGAGCTCTGCCCGGATTTTCCGGGCGACGGGGCGAGCGGGATCACCGGCGCGTTGAGTCCGGGAACGGCCAGAATGGCGACATCCTTGGCCGGGTCGAACAGCACCACCGTCGCGTCCAGGCGACCGCGCGCGGTGTCGACCTGCACGGTGGAGGTGCCCGCGACCACGTGCGCGTTGGTCATGATGCGCTCGGGCGCCACGACGAAGCCGGAACCTTCCAGCGCGCGCTGACAACTCGGCGCGACACCGTTCACCCGCAACACGCTGTGCTGGAGATTCAGCGCGACAGGCGTGTCGAGAACGCTCGCGTCCGGCGGCTCGACCGCCGCGATCGGCGCCCGGCCGAACGGGCCGATCACCTCCGGCAGTCCCGAGGTGTTGAGCAGTTTGGAGAATTCGTTCGGCACCCGGCGCAGCCAGTTCGGCGCAACCTGGTTCACGTCGGCGAGCACCCGGGAGCCGTTGACCGCGGCCGCGATACCCGGCTGGGACGACGATGCCAGCGGCAACGCCAGCAGCCAGGCGGTGACCATTACGGCCACACACTGCAGCGCCGCACCGACCACGCTGTCGATACTGCGAGTGAACGGGTGCCGCATACCGCTGCGCGCGGCGCGGCCCAGCACCATGCCCGCCACCTCGCCGACGATCACCAGCGCGACGATCAGCACGACGCCGACCAGGACGCGCTGACGCCCCTCGCTGATGTGCTGCAGGATGTGCGGCGCGATCAGGATGCCGGCGACCGCGCCGAGCACCACGCCGAGAAATCCGAGCGCCGAGGCCACCGCGCCCTGTCTCCACCCCGAGGTGGCAGCCAGCAGCGCGATGATCAAGACCGCGAGGTCGAGCCACCCGGAACTACTCATAACGTCATCCCCACTGCCGCGAGCGAGGCCTGCAGATCACGCACATCGTGGTGATCCCAGTCCCGCTCCCATCCCGATACCGCAAGCAGACCGGCGAGCACACCGGCGGTGAAACCCCAGACGAGCATGCCATCGACCGCGAACGCCGGTCCCATGTACCCCAGCGGATGACGAACGACGAACCGGTTCGCCGGGTCGATCAGATCCACCAGCGGCACCCGCACCACGCGGGCGGCCTCGGTTTCGCTGACCACCCGCACCTCACCGGGCGTGCGCCAATACGCGACCACCGGCGTGACGTCGAACCGGGACGGCGGGACGAAGATCTTGGGCAGGATGGCGAACGGTTCCACACCCACGGGGTCGAGACCGGTCTCCTCGCGCGCCTCGCGCAGCGCGGTGCCGACGGGACCGTCGTCACCCGGTTCCACCCCGCCGCCGGGAAAGGCGACCTGCCCGCGGTGCTGGCGCAGGGTGGCGGCGCGCTGGGTCAGCAACACGTCGGCGTCGGCCGGGAGACCGCCGCGGGTTCCGGCATCGGGCTCCGGCGAACCGCCGAACAGGACGAGGACGGCGGCCTCGCGGGGACGCAGAGCGGCCGCGGCCACCTTGCCCGCGGTGCGTTTGAGTACTTGATTCACGCCCGTCGGATCGGCCGGTTCGTGGTCGGCCACGCCGCGCAACCACCCCGGGATATCGGTGGCGAGCTGTTGCGGCCGGCCCTCAGCTGTCGAATTGTCGTTCATTTCGGATCTATCGGGCACGGACGAGGCCCTCCACGGTTGTGCGCACTGCCTGCCCGTTCACACCCGCACCCCCAATTCCTGCGCGACGGTGGCGGCAACGTCGTCGGCGGTGTCGAACGGCCGGACCACCACCTTCGCGATCGAACCGTCGGCGCGAACCAGTACCGAGACCGGCAGCACGGCCGGCGCTCGCACCGCCGTGCGCACCTTCCCGGCACCGTCCTGCATACCCGGCAGACGCACACCGAGGTCGCGCAACCGGGCCAGCGCCTTGCCCTCGTCGGGATCGCTGTGCACGGTCACGACGGTCAGCGCGCTACCCGCGCGTGCCGAGAATTGCTGCAGCGCGGGCAGTTCCCGGGCGCACGGCTCACACCAATACGCCCACAGATTCACCAGCGCCGGGCGCCCGGCCAGCGCCGCGCCGAGATCGACCGGACGGCCGTCGGCCAGACATTCGAGCGTGATTGCGGCCAGCGGACCGGCGGCCGGCGTGGGCGGCTGCGCGGCCGCGGCGCCCGGACGCGGACAGTCGGCCAACGCGGCCGCGGCCCGCTGACCGTCGGAGGCGGACGCCGGCCCGCCCTGCACCGCGGTGGCGGTCACGGACGGACCGTCGTGGTCGCCGCGCGGCCAGACCGCGACGGCGAGCGCCACCACAGCTATCAGAACGACGAACGCCCATCGCCACGCCGCGGGAACCGACTTCACCGGCCCACCAATTCGAGCAGATGCTCGGCCTCGGGTCCCTTCACCAGTGCGGCGGCCGTCACGGGGTCGGTCGGGCCGGTTCCGAAGGAGGGGCAATCCTTGGCCAGCAGGCAGGCGCCGCACGCCGGTTTACGGGAATGGCAGACGCGGCGGCCGTGGAAGATCACCCGATGCGAGAGCATCGTCCATTCCTTGCGCTCGATCAGTTCGCCGACGGCGTGTTCGATCTTGACCGGGTCGTCCTCGGTGGTCCATTTCCATCGCTGCACCAGCCGCGAGAAATGGGTGTCGACAGTGATTCCCGGCACATCGAAGGCGTTGCCGAGGATGACGTTGGCGGTCTTGCGCCCGATGCCCGGCAGCTTCACCAATTCGGCCAGCGTATGCGGCAGGACGCCGTCGTGGTGTTCCAGCAGCGCCTGTCCCAGCCCGATCAGTGAACTCGTCTTGTTGCGATAGAAGCCGGTGGGCCGGATGTATTCCTCGAGTTCCGTGCGATCGGCCTCGGCATAGGCCTTGGCGTCGCGATACCGGGCGAACAATGCCGGAGTTGTCTGATTCACCCGGACGTCGGTGCATTGCGCGGAAAGGATTGTGGCCACGGCCAATTCGAGCGGGGTGGTGAAATCCAGTTCGCAGTGCGCGTCGGGAAATGCCAGCGTCAGCGTGCGATTCATCCGCCGGGCGCGGCGTACCAGACCCAGCCGGGTTTCGTCGGCGAATCGGGCGGCCGGTTTCGAGTTCGCCCGCGCGGATTTCTGCGGAAGTTTTTTTCGAGCCGGAGAACTCGATTCGGTCGTTGTGACCGACGCCGCATCGGTGGCCGTCGCGGCCGTCTCGTGCCCGTTCACGGCGGTGGATCTGGGTTCACGCACTCGTCCACCATACGGAACCGCACCGACGCGAGCGCGATCGCGAACTCCTCCCGTGTTCCATCTGAGACCTTCTCCGTGTTTACTCACCCGTATGCAAGGACTCGCTGTGGTGCTCTTCCCGGTGGTGTTGATGCTTTTCGCACTGTTCATGGAACGTGTCGAAAACCGCCTGCGCAAGCTGCTCGAACCGGGTGAAGAGGTCCAGCAATATCTGGACAGGGCCAGCAATGCCGAGGTCAACGAGCTGGCCAAGTTGGGCGTGCCCGCACACGCCGGCTCCGGCGGCCGCCGCCGTAATCGCGACGAATTGGACGTCGCCCAAGCCAGTTAGACCGATTCCGCCCTCCGGCGATACCGACGCGCCCGACCCGCGAATACTCGAGCCCGGGAACTTTCCGCGACGCCGCGCCCGTTCACAAACCGCACGTTACGTGGTGTCTGTCACTACGCTGCGTGGATGGCAAGTAGACTGCACTGTCGGCCGAACGCTTCGGTCCAGCACTGTGGCGAGCGACGCCGAGCCAGGCGGCAGCCTGCGTACCACGTAGGGACCCGCTGACGCCGCAGTAAGCACCGTCAATTCCCATAAGGAGCACATTCGTGGACGAGGCCCTCGCCAGAGCAGGCATCTTCCAAGGCGTCGAGCCCACCGCGGTGGCTGCTCTCGCCAAACAGCTTCAGCCGGTGGATTTTCCACGTGGCCATGTCATTTTCAATGAGGGCGAGCCCGGCGATCGGCTGTACATCATCACGTCGGGCAAGGTGAAGATCGGCCGCCGTTCCCCGGACGGGCGCGAGAATCTGCTGACCATCATGGGCCCGTCGGATATGTTCGGCGAGCTGTCGATCTTCGACCCGGGCCCGCGTACCTCCACGGCCACCACCGTGACCGAGGTGCGTGCGGTGACCATGGATCGCGATGCGCTCAAGGCCTGGATCGACCAGCGGCCGGAGATCGCCGAACAGTTGCTGCGGGTGCTCGCCCGCCGCCTCCGGCGTACCAACAACAACCTGGCCGACCTGATCTTCACCGATGTCCCTGGTCGAGTCGCCAAGGCGCTGTTGCAGCTCGCGCAGCGATTCGGCACCCAGGAGGCCGGCGCCCTGCGGGTCACCCACGACCTCACCCAGGAAGAGATCGCTCAGCTGGTCGGCGCCTCGCGCGAGACGGTGAACAAGGCCCTGGCCGATTTCGCCCACCGCGGGTGGCTGCGGCTCGAGGGCAAGAGCGTGCTGATCTCCGATTCGGAGCGGCTGGCTCGCCGGGCGCGGTAGGGATTTCCCACCGCGCTCCGGCGCATCCGGATCAGTTCCGGCCGCGCAGATAGGCTAGCTGGGCCTTGACCGAGCTGCGCGCGGCCGGCCACAGCCGTTTGTCCACATCGGCGTACACCTTCGCCACGACCTGCAGCGGTGTCGCGTTCTCACCGAGTTCGCGTAACGCCGCCCGCACCTGGTTCAGGCGCTGATGCCGATGTTCGATGTAGTAGCCGATCACCGGTTCGGCCTGCGGATGATCGGGGCCGTGCGCCGGGAGCAGCGCACGGCCGGGGGCGTGCCGGGCGAGCAGTTCGAGGGAGTCGAGATAGTCGCCGAGCGCGTCGTCGCGCGACTCCAGCACCGTCGTCCCGCTGCCGAGCACGGTATCGCCGGTGATCAGCGCGTCGTCGAGTAGCAGGCTGACCGAATCTTGAGTATGTCCCGGGGTGCCCAGCACCGTCAGGCGCAGTCCGGCCGCCTCGATGACCTCACCGTCGGTGAGCGGCGCCGAGGAGCCGGACAGATATTTCGGATCCATCGCGCGTACCGGCGTTCCGGTCAGTTTCACCAGCCGGTCGATGCCGCCGGTGTGGTCGTGATGGTGATGCGTGATCAACGTCAGCGCGATATTTCCGTCGGTGGCGCGGGCGATCGCCTCGCTGTGCGCCTTGTCCTTGGGCCCCGGATCGATCACCACACAGTCGGATCGATCCGGCGCCCGCAGAATCCAGGTGTTCGTCCCCTCGAGCGTCATCTGGTTCGGATTGTCGGCCAACAACACCGAAGCGGTACCGGTGACCGGCCGCAGTTGTCCGTACGCGGGATGAGTGAGGGTCATCTACCTTGCCTACCGCACTTCGGCGATCAGCTCCACCTCGACCGGAGTGTTCTTGGGCAACTCGAATACCCCGACCGCGGAGCGGGCGTGCACTCCGGCCGCGCCGAACACCTCGCCCAGCAGCTCGGATGCGCCGTTGATCACCAGCGGCTGATCGGTGAAACCCGGTGCCGAGGCGACGAATCCCACCACCTTCACGATCCGCACGACCGCGTCCAGACCGACCAGATCGTCGACCGCCGCCAGCGCGTTCAACGCACACAGGCCCGCAGCCCGCGCCGCGTCCTCGACGCTCACGTCGGCGCCGACCTTGCCCGTCGCCGACAGCGCGCCGTCGACGAACGGCAGCTGGCCGGCGGTGTAGACCAGCGAACCGCTGCGCACCGCCGGAATGTAGGCGCCCGCCGGAGCCGCGACCGGCGGCAGCGCGAGACCCAGTCGTTCGAGGTTGGCGCGCCAGTCCGTGCCGGCCGTCACTGCTTGGGCCGCTTCAGATAGGCCACGTGCTGTTCACCGGTCGGCCCCGGCAGCACCGTGACCAGCTCCCAGCCGTCGGCGCCCCACTGATCCAGAATCTGTTTGGTCGCATGCGTCAACAGCGGCACCGTCGCGTATTCCCAGACCGTCACATCGCTCATGTCGCAGAAGCGTACTGGGTGAACCGACGGTGAACGGTGCGGCCGAGAGACTCGTCGGGGACCGATCAGCACATTTCCGGCTCGTACGGAAGTGCGCTGTGGCCTACGAGACAGTAGGGCGATCCTCTGGTCGCTGTTTCGTAACGGGTTATAGGCTCGCGAACGTGGGAGTACCGACAGCAGTACCCGTTTCGCAAGAGCCGGGACTGAAATTAGGGTGGCCGGACCGAGCCGACAAAGCGCGGCTGCATTACGTGTCCGGCAAGGGCGGGACCGGAAAATCCACGGTCGCAGGCGCTTTGGCGCTCGCATTGGCCGCGGGCGGGCGCCGGGTACTGCTGGTCGAGGTGGAGGGCCGCCAATCGATTGCCCAATTGTTCGATCTGCCGCCACTGCCGCCCACCGAAACGAAGATCGCCACCGCCGACGGCGGCGGTGAGGTGATGGCCCTGGCCCTCGATATCGAACACGCCTTCCTCGAATATCTCGACATGTTCTACAACCTCGGCTTCGCGGGCCGGGCGATGCGCCGGATGGGCGCCATCGAATTCGTCACGACGATCGCACCGGGTCTGCGCGACGTGATACTGACCGGCAAGATCAAGGAATGCGCGGTCCGCACGGACAAATCCGGTCGGCGCGTCTACGACGAGATCGTCGTCGACGCCCCGCCGACCGGTCGCATCGCCGGATTCCTCGATGTCACCAAGGCCATGGCGGACGTCGCCAAGGGCGGGCCGATCGCCGCGCAGGCCGAGGGCGTGGCGGCGCTGCTGCATTCCGAGCAGACCGTCGTCCACCTGGTGACCCTGCTCGAGGCCCTGCCGGTGCAGGAGACCTCGGACGCGATCGCCGAGCTGACCGAATCGGATTTCCGGATCGGCACGGTCATCGTCAACCGCGCCACCGAGGGCTTTCTCCCCGCGCCGGTGCGCGCCCGCGTCGCGAGCGGTGACGTCGATCTGGACGCCGTCCGGGCGGGACTGGCCGAGGCCGGAATCACGGTGGACGACAACGACTTCCAGGGGCTGATCCGGGAAGCCGTGGAACATTCGGCAACCCTGCAGGCGCAGGACGACAGCTCCGCCGAACTGGCGAAGGTGGATATCAGCCGCCTGTATCTGCCGGCGTTGCCCGACGGTATGGACCTGGGCGGACTGTACGAACTGGCCGAACATCTGAGCGCGCAGGGAGTCCGCTGATGAGCCACCCGAGCCCGCTGATCCCGCCGGCGACTCCGCTGCTGGATGTCGAGGCCATCATCGCCGACCCGACCGCTCGGGTGGTGGTGTGCTGCGGCTCCGGCGGGGTCGGCAAGACCACCACCGCCGCGGCGATCGCCCTGCGCGCGGCCGAACAGGGTCGCAAGGTCGTGGTGCTGACCATCGACCCGGCGCGGCGGCTGGCGCAGTCGCTGGGCGTCACAGACCTCGGCAACGCACCCCAGCGCGTGCAACTGCCCGAGACGGCCAAGGGCGAGCTGTACGCGATGATGCTCAACATGCGCCGCACCTTCGACGATATGGTGCTCGAGCACACCAGCCCGGACAAGGCCGAGCAGATCTTCGCCAACCCCTTCTATCAGACCGTCGCCTCCTCCTTCGGCGGAACGCAGGAGTACATGGCGATGGAGAAGCTGGGCCAGCTGGTCGCCAAGCGCGAGTGGGATCTGGTCGTCGTCGACACGCCGCCCTCACGCAACGCCCTGGACTTCCTCGACGCGCCCAAGCGGCTCGGCAATTTCCTCAACGGCCGGATGATCCGCGTCATCATGGCGCCCGGCCGCGGCGTGGGCCGCTTCGTCACCGGCGCGATGAGCCTCGCCGTGCGCGGGGTGTCCACGGTCGTGGGCGGGCAGATGCTCAAGGACGCCTCGCTGTTCCTGCAGTCGCTGGAGTCGATGTTCGGCGGCTTCCAGGACCGCGCCGAGCGCACCTACGCCATGCTCTCGCGGCCCGGCACCCATTTCGTGGTGGTCGCCGCGGCCGAACCGGACGCGCTGCGCGAGGCGTCGTTCTTCGTGGATCGGCTCTCCACCGACGGAATGCCATTGGCCGGGCTGGTGCTCAACCGCACCCATCCGGTGCTGTGCACCCTCTCGTCGGCTCAGGCGACCGCCGCCGCGGACCGGCTGAGCCCCGGCGCCGGCAGCGATGCCGACGACACCACGAAGGAGGCAGTGGCCGCCGACGCCGCCACCGATCCCGCGACGCTGACCGCCGACATCCTGCGCATCCACGCCCATCGCGCGGTCACCGCCAAGCGCGAACAGCATCTGCTGCACCGCTTCACCGGCGCCCATCCACGGGTGCCGATCGTGACGGTGACCGCTCTGCCGTTCGAAGTGTCCGATCTGGACGCGTTGCGCGCGGTCGGCGACCAACTCGCCGGGTCCGACGCGGCCTGAGTCCCCCGGTGGCGCTGACGTGCGGCCCCGATTCCGCACGTCATCGGCCGAAAAACGGTCCGAGCCCGCACGCGCGGGCTCGGACCGTACCGGTACTCGACTACATCGCGACCTTCTGCTGACGCTGGGCACGGAAGAAGTCCGCCCACGAGGTCACCTCGGGATGCTGCTTGAGCAGCGCACGCCGCTGCCGCTCGGTCATCCCACCCCACACACCGAATTCCACTCGATTGTCGAGGGCGTCGGCACCGCACTCCATGAGCACCGGGCAATGCCGACAGATGGTGGCCGCCTTGCGCTGGGCGGCACCACGCACGAACAACTGGTCGGGATCCACTTCCTTGCATCGGGCCTGGGACACCCAGGCGATTCTCGCTTCGGCCTGCTCCACGTCCAATCGAGCGATGGGGGTAGTCATGTGCATTTGGTGTGCCCCTTTGCAGTCCGAACACCGGGTCAACGGCGCTCCGGAATCGCGTGCAGCCCACAGCAACCCAACCCCGCTGCGCTCCGCACCACATTCCACTTTGAGTGTTAGCTCTATCACACTGGGTTCTCAATCTAGGTAAAGGTATGGGGCGAGCGCAAGACCGTGCCCGTATTTTCTGGTACGCCCGTCCCTGCGGAAGCCTCGCGACCAGCTGTCATGGCGCGCCGCCGACCGCGCACCGCGCATGTGACGGCGGGCCAATTAGGCTGGGGCGCGTGCCGATCTCACAAACGCTCGCGAGGCTCGCCGGCGCCTGCGTCCTAGCGGCCGTACTCGTCGCCGGATTGCTGTTCCCGCTCGCCGGCGGCTTCGGGTACATGTCGAACCGCGCAGCCGATGCCGTGGACAACGTTTCCGCGGAATTGGTGGCGGGTACCGCGCCGGCGGTGTCGACGATGGTCGATGCGACCGGAGCCCCCATCGCGTGGCTGTACGAACAGAGACGTTTCGAGGTCCCCAGCGACAAGATCGCCAACGATATGAAGTTGGCGATCGTCTCCATCGAGGACAAACGCTTCGCCGAACACGGCGGCGTCGACTGGCAGGGCACGCTGCGCGCATTCCTGACCAACACCTCGAGCGGTGAGGTACAGCAGGGCGCCTCGACCATCGACCAGCAGTACGTGAAGAACTTCCAGCTGCTGGTGGTCGCGAAAACCGACGCCGAACGCCGTGCCGCCATCGAGACCACGCCGGCCCGTAAACTGCGCGAAATCCGAATGGCTCTGACCTTGGAGAAAGAACTCACCAAGGACGAGATCCTCACCCGCTATCTGAATCTGGTGCCGTTCGGCAACGGTTCCTACGGCATTCAGGACGCCGCGCAGACCTATTTCGGCGTCGACGCCAAGGATTTGAAGGTCGCGCAGGCCGCCATGCTCGCCGGTATGGTCCAGTCCAGCTCCAAACTCAACCCGTACACCAACCCCAAGGGCGTGCTGGAGCGGCGTAATACCGTGTTGGACACGCTGATTCAGAACATTCCGAGCCGGGCCGACGAATTCCGGGCCGCCAAGGAACAGCCGCTGGGTGTGCTGCCGGAGCCCAAGGGGCTGCCGCGCGGATGCATCGCCGCAGGTGACCGTGGTTATTTCTGCGATTACGCGCTGCAATATCTCGCCAATGCGGGAATCAGCAAGGATCAGATGGACAAGGGCGGATATCTGATTCGCACCACCTTGGATCCGGCGGTGCAGAATTCGGTCAAGGCCGCCGTCACGGCGAACACCGATCCGAATCTGGAGAATATCGCCGAGGTCACCAGCATCATCGCTCCCGGCCAGGACTCCCACCACATCCTGGCGATGACCTCGAGCCGCACCTACGGTCTGGATCAGGGTGCGCATCAAACGGTCCAACCCCAGCCGTATTCGATGGTCGGTGACGGCGCCGGATCGATTTTCAAGATCTTCACCACGGCCGCCGCGATGGAGAAGGGCCTGGGCACCAGCGCCCAGTTGGATGTGCCCTCGTTCTTCGCCGCGAAGGGTATGGGTAACGGTGGCGCCGCGGGATGTCCGCCGGCCACCTATTGCGTGAAGAACGCCGGTAATTACCGATCGCCGATGTCGGTGACGGAGGCGCTGGCGCAGTCTCCGAACACCGCGTTCGTCAAGCTCATCCAGGATGTCGGCGTGACGCCCACGGTCGATATGGCGGTCCGGCTCGGGATGCGCTCCTACGCCGAGGCGGGCACCTCCGGCCACGGTAATCAGAGCCTGGCGGACATGATCAAACAGCAGAATCTCGGCTCGTTCACCCTGGGCCCGGTCGCGATCAATCCGCTGGAATTGTCCAATGTCGCCGCGACGCTGGCATCGGGCGGAAAGTGGTGCCCGCCCTCGCCGATCGCGGAGGTGATCGACCGCGACGGTAAGCAGGTTCCGCTCACCCAGCAGGCCTGTGAACAGGTCGTCGAGCCCGGGTTGGCGAATACCCTGGCCAATGCGCTGAGCCAGGACGCCGTGGGCGGCACCGCGGCCGGTTCGGCCCGTGCGGTGGGCTGGAACGCCCCCGTATCGGCCAAGACGGGAACCACCGAAACCCACCGGTCCTCGGCCTTCCTCGGCTTCACCAATTCGATGGCCGGCGCCGCCTACATCTACGGCGACTCCCCGACGCCCGGCGAGATCTGCTCGTTCCCGCTGCGCACCTGCGGCGACGGTAACCTCTACGGCGGTAACGAACCGGCTCGCAGCTGGTTCGGCGGTATCAAACCGGTACTCGACAAATTCCCGCCGCCCGCACTGCCGCCGCTGGACGACAAATACGTGCGCGGCTCGAACAACGCGCAGATCCCGGATGTGAACGGCATGTCGGAGTCCGAGGCGCGCTCGGTGCTCATCGGCGCGGGCTTTCAGGTGTCGACGGTCACCACGCCCGGATCGGCCGCCAAGGGGACGGTCACCGCTACGACGCCGAACGGCTCGGCCATTCCCGGATCGGTGATCACGGTGCTCGTCAGCGACGGCACGCAGCGGGAGATCCCGAAGCCCGGACCGCCGCCGGCGCCGCCGGCGCTCCCGGGTCTGCCGCAGATACCGCGGCTGCCACCGATTCCGATTCCGATCCCCCGGTAGCGATACGCGAGAGACCGGCGAATGTGCGACACATTCGCCGGCCTCCTGCTTTGTCCGGCGAGCCTACAGCCGGGCCTTGACCGCGGCCGAGATCCGCGAACCGTCCGCCCGGCCCGCGGCCAGCGCCGTCGCGACCTTCATGACCTGGCCCATCTGCTTCATGCCCGGGCGCTCACCCAACTGCTCGGCCACATCGGCGATGGCGGTATCGGCGATATCGGCGACCTCGGCCTCGGTGAGCGGGGTCGGCAGATACTCGTCGATGATCTCCTGCTCGGCGCGCTCGTTGGCGGCCAGTTCGCCGCGGCCGTTCTGTTCGTAGACGACGGCCGCCTCGTTGCGCTTCTTGGCCTCCTTGCCGAGGACCGCGATCACCTCGGCATCGGAGAGCTCCTTCGCCTCGGCACCGGCGACCTCGGCGTTCTGCACGGCTGCCAGCAGCATGCGCAGAGTGCTAAGGCGCAACGTGTCCTTGGCCTTCATCGCCGCGGTCAGATCGGCCCGCAACTTCGATTTGAGTTCCGACATGCGCCACACGCTAGCCGTTGTCGGCGGACCCTCCCACCGCATTTCCGCGTGTCGAGCCGGGTGGACGGCCACGACAGCGCCCGGCAAACCGGATGCCTGTGCGGAATCACACTCGGTATTCGTCACAGTGGTCGCCTATTCTGGGCTGATGCCCGTATTCTCGTCCCCCGCACTTCGACGAGCAGCGCTGGGCTCCGGAGCTAAGGTCGCCGCCGCGGCCGCCGGTACCGCAGTGGCCGGAATCGGCTATGCCTCGCTGATCGAACGCAATGCCTTCGTCCTTCGTGAGGCCACGATGCCGGTGCTGCAGCCGGGCTCGTCGAGTCTGCGTGTGCTGCACATCAGCGACCTGCACATGACGCCCGGCCAGAAACTCAAACAGGCCTGGGTTCGCGAACTGGCCGCCTTGGAACCGGACCTGATCGTCAACACCGGCGACAACCTCGCGCATCCGAAGGCGGTGCCCGCGGTGGTGCAGTCGCTGACGGCGTTACTCTCCCGTCCGGGCATCTTCGTCTTCGGCAGTAACGACTATTTCGCGCCCGTTCCGAAGAACCCGCTCAAGTACTTCGACAAGAACCACAAGCGAGTGCACGGGGATCCGCTGCCCTGGCAGGATCTGCGCGCGGCGTTCACCGAACGCGGCTGGCTGGATCTGACCCATGTGCGGCGCGATCTCGAGGTCGCCGGAATCAAGATCTCCACGGCCGGTGTCGACGATCCGCACCTGTCCCGCGACCGGTACGACACCGTCGCCGGCTCGCCGAACCCACTGGCCGATCTGAGCATCGGACTCACCCATTCGCCCGAGCCCCGCGTACTCGACCGGTTCGCCGGTGACGGGTACGACCTGGTGCTGGCCGGCCACACCCACGGCGGACAGCTGTGCCTGCCGGGATTCGGCGCGCTGGTCACCAACTGCGGTATCGATCGGTCCCGGGTGAAGGGTCCGTCGCGCTGGGGTGCGCACACGCGACTGCACGTGTCCGCGGGCCTGGGTACCTCGCCGTGGGCGCCGTACCGCTTCTGCTGCCGCCCCGAGGCGACCTTGCTGACGCTGGTGGCCGCACCGCCGAAAGGCCCCATCGCCGACAGTGGCCATGGCGTCTCGGAATCGGAGGCCGTGGCGCGCTAGGGTGGCGTGCCGAGGCACGACATCAGGCAGGGGTACACGGTGAACAGTGGGTTCGAGCGGAACGACGACCCGACCGCGCGACGAGAACCCACTCCCGACTCGAACGAGACCCCGCCGACACTGGCGATCCGACGGGTGCCGGGTGCGAATTTCCCTGTGTCGCAAGGCTCTCCGTGGGCTCGGCCGCAGTCGATTCCGACCGTTCCCGGCGGCGCGGGCGATCCCGGACGCTCCGGTTCTCCGGCCGAACCCGCCAAGCCCGCGGCACCGGACGCGGACCGGCCGCCCGGATCGCTGTTCGGTGGGAACGACGCTGCCGGAGGGCAATCCGCTCCGGCCCATCCGTGGACGCCACAGGGCGGCGCGAGCGGAGATACCTCCCATGGCCCGAATGCGGTCCCGGGTCCGCACGCGCCGTCCGGCTTCGCTCCGTCGCCGCACGGTTTCGGCAACCCGGGCGGACCCGACGCCCCCACCACCGCCTTCGGCGTGCAACCCGGAATGCCGCAGTGGCCGGGCAGCTCGATGCCGGGCGCGAATACTCCCTCCCGGCAACAGTTCTCGGCACCGCACGGCAGCGGTCGCCCCGAGCCGGATTGGCAATTGGGGGTCGGATCACATCCCGCGCCGCAGCAAGCGTCCTGGGGACCGCCGACGGCTCAGCATCCGCACACCGCGCTGCTGCAGGTGCCGGCCGAGCAGCCGCCTCGGCGGCGGAAAGCTCTGCTGCTCAGCGGAATCGGGGTGCTGGTCGTCGTGGCGATCGGCGCGACCGTGGCGGTGGTCGCGAGCCGGCATTCCGACTCGCCGGCCGCCGCGGGTTCCGGCAAGCCGTCCATGGTCAGTGCGCTCAGTAACGAAAATCAGCCTCCCCCACCACCTTCGCGACCGCAGCAGACGGCGCCGAAGCCGCAGCCCGGCGCCGCGCCGCCACCTATGGTTCCCGGTTACCAGGTCGTCCAGATCCTCGATCGCGGTGCGGCCTACGACGCGCCTCCGGAGTGGAAGGTCGATCCGGTCGGCACGGCCGCCTGGGGTTCCGGATCGAATCCGCTGGAAATCGCCGGCCTGGCACAGGACGGCAAGAACTACTGTCCGAACTACACCCGGACCAACGCCTTCCTCACCATGTCTCCCCAGACGGACCCGTCCGCGGCCGCCGCCGATATCGGGGCCCGGATGGCCAAGTTCGGCTGGTCGAACGCCACCATCGCCGCCCCGGCCCCCGCCGAGCCGATGGTCTCGCTGGACGGGCAGCTGCACGGCGCCTTCGTGGAGACCACCGGCAGCGCGCCGCCGCCGGCCCCCGGCTGCGCCACGACCTTCGCGGTCTACACGTTCGCCTTCCCCAGCGAAAACGGAAACTTCGTCATGACGGTCGCCGCCGACACCGGCGTCGACAAGTCCGTGGACAAGGAAACCGCCAAACGCATCCTCTCCACCATCCGCCCCCTCCCTGCCCGCTGACCAGCGGATTTAATGATCCGCTCCCCCCTGCTGTAAGCTACGACAGGCTCAACTCACGGGGTGTGGCGCAGCTTGGTAGCGCGCTTCGTTCGGGACGAAGAGGTCGCAGGTTCAAATCCTGTCACCCCGACTCGTGTGTGGAGACACGGCAGAGGCCCTGACCGATCCACTGGTCAGGGCCTCTTGCTTTGCCCGGGTGCGTATCGGTGCCGGGTGCGTATCTGTGCCGGGTTCGGGAAACTTCACCGTCCACGGCCCGATCCTCTGGGCGAGCTGCCTTCCCATTTCCGGGACCACCGGAAAACCTTGTGCTACAACTTTGTTCGTGGCGGCACTCATCGGCTTGGTGGTGATCCTGGGGATCATCATTCTCATCGCTGGAGCGGTTCTGTTGATCGTCAGTCTGGCGAAAGCGCCGGGGCGGCGGGCAGGTTCCGCCTCCGAGGCGTCGCAGCACCAGGACCTGCCGATGTGGACTCCCCCGCAGCACCAGGACGTCCCGATGTGGACTCCGCCGCAGCACCAGGACGTGCCGTTGTGGAGCCCGCCGCAGCAGCATTCCGCGCAGCAGTCGCAGGATCGGACGCCGCCGTACTGGTCGCCAGGTCCTCGATAGCACGGTGACGGGCTCGCTCGCGTCACTCCAGATTCGCCAGCATCTCGCGCTGATGCCGATAGCCGATGGTTTCGTAGCCGACCACGGTGATGAACGGGGAGATCATCACCACCAGTAGGCATACGGCGATCGAGGCGCCCAGCGCGGCCAGGATCACCGCGACGGCCAAGACCACGACCGTGAGGGTGAGCAGCAGGATGTGGAACGGGTCCGGGGCCGACAGCAGCAGGGTGTGCAGCAGATAGACCATCAGCAGGTACACGCCCACCGGCAGCGCCAGAGCGAGGACCACCGCGACCGGGCCGATGTGGGAGTGGTGCTCGAGCGACAGGCCCGCGACGTGCAGGCCCGCGCCGGCGCCGGCGATACCCATGTAGAGCGGGATGTGGCCGTAACCGAACAGGTAGCCGCGGTTGCGGCGGTGCACGAGGATCTCGCCGAACGGGGTGGTGAAGTACACCCACCACATGCCGAAGGTCAGGCCCACGCCGGCGACCACGATCGCGATCGCATCGGCACTCCACTGCCCGCCGTCGCTGCCGCCGAGCAGCCCGCCCGAGGAGGCGACCGTGCCGACCACGCCCTCACCGAGCGCGATGATGGCGAACAGGCTGTAGCGTTCGGCCACGTGGTGCGGATGCCACGGGGTACCACTCGCGCGGCCCTGCGTCAGCACCGGTACGAGCAGTTCCAGCACGCCGAGCAGTATGCATCCAACCCCGGCCACGAGCAGCGGCATGTGCACGAATGCGATGATCACCCAGCCGATTTGGGCGATGATCGTCCACCGGATGCTCCCGTAGCCGACGTGCCGGAAGGACGGCGACTCCCGTCCTGCGCGCCACCACTGCAGCACCATCGCGATCCGCATCACGATGTAGCCGACGACCATCACCCGCACGTCGAGGTGATCGCCCACATCGACCGAATGGAACATCGCGGGCAGGCCGAGGGCGAAGACCACCACGCCGATCATCACCACCATGGTGAGCACGCGGTACAGCCAGTCGTCGGTGTCGAATGCCGAGGCGAACCAGCTGAAATTGATCCAGGCGTTGACGATCGCGAACATCGCCAGCACGAAGGCGAGCACCGCCTTGCCCGCATGCCCGTCGGCGACCATCTCGGCGAAATACGACGCCGCCGTGCCGACCGCGACCACGAAGGTCAGATCGAACAGCAGCTCCAGGGGCGAGGACACGCGCCCCGGTTCGTCGGGGTCGCGGCCGGTCATCCGGACGAGGCGGTGCGCCGGGCCGCGGGCGCCGCCGGTGGATACGGAGTCGCTCATGGGCACCGATGATGCCGTACCGACGGGTCGGCTCGCCGCTATCGGCCCGTCGCCGTGGCAGGACGCGTGCGCGCGCTACTTCCCGGAAGCGTCCGACGGCTGCAGCAGCGAGTTGAACTTGTTCGTGTAGAACTTGCTCGGATCCAGCTTGTGATCGATGGCCCCGGTGTCCTCGAGCCAGCTCTGCCAGCGCGTGAAATCCTCGTCCGACACCTTGCCGTAGCGCGCCGGAACCCCCACGGACAGCCAGTATTTCAGCGTCGAGGTGTCCTCTCCCGCGCGGTGGCGGGCGTTGATGATCTCGGTGAATTTTGCGATCACCTGATCCCGCGGCGTGCTGCGCTCCCATTCGATCGCCTTCGCGACGCCGGTGGTGAAGGTGCGGACCACATCGGGGTTCTTCGCGATGAAATCGTTGCGGAAGACATAGGGTCCGCCGTTGATCGGGCCGCCGTATTCGTCGAGTTCGGTGAAAATCGGTCGCACTCCGCCGTTGGCCACCGCACGCTGTTGGAACTGGCCGTTCAATGCCGCGGCGTCGATCTGTCCCTGCCGCAGCGCCTGTTCGATATTCGGCGGCGGCAGCGCCACCAATTGCACCGATTTGATCTGGTCGACGCTCAGTCCGGCCTTCTTCAACGCATCGTGGATATCGGCCTCGTTCTGGCCACCGAGCGTATTCACGCCGACCTTCTTGCCGACCAGATCCGCGGCCGAACGAATCGGGCTGTTGTCGAGGGTGTAATAGCCCTGGAAGGACTTCTCGTCCGATCCGTAGTAGTTGACCACCGCGGTGATGGGCGCCCCGGCGCCGGCCAGCTTGGCGACCGCACCGGCGAAGGCCCCGCCGAAGTCGACCTGCCCGGTCGCGGCGGTCTGGATTTCCTGCGGCCCGCTGATGGTGTTGCCGACGTAGTCGAGTTCGATCTTGCCGTCGAAGAATCCGAGGTTCTCCGCGAGCTCCGGAAGCGTGACCTGATCGGTCCAGCCGAGATACCGAAGCGAGGTCACCCCGTTCTCGGTGTGGGCGGATCCTCCGCTGCCGCAGGCGGTGAGTAGCACAGCGGCAGCCGTACCGGCTGCGAAGACGGATATTGCGGTGCGGATACGTCCGGACATCAGGTAATTCCTCTCGACACTGCGCACGACGGCACGGTGGTGCGCGTCGGCTCGGCCGAGCCTAGGTGTTGTGAATTGCCGAGCCTCCCCTTTGAATCACGACGATTCGGTTGCCGGAAATACGCGTCGATCACTCGAGTACACCCGAGCGGTATCCACCCCGACCGGCACCATACTCGGGTACGCGGCAGAAGACTGCGACATGAAGGCTCCCCTGGCATTGCAGAAACGGCATTGCTGAAACGCTGACCCTGTGGAACTGGCACCCGCACACAGTCGTCGCACTACGGACTGTGTTACGCCGAGTCTCCTCGATTTCCCGGGCACACGGGGGCATACCCGACATTTCATCGATCGGGAATCCTGTCACCACCCTCGTTGCGACCTGCGAAGACCGTGGCCGCACGGGTGCGGTCCGTTGGTATAGTCCGCAGAGTTCTCGCGATGGGAACGGGAAACCGGTGCCAATCCGGTGCGGTCGCGCCACTGTGTTCAGCCCATGCTGTCAGCCAGACCCCTTTCGTCGCTGTGCACGGACGGGGACGCGGGTTCCCCAGAAGGGTTGTGGCACATGTCCACTCGTCGTCGCCTGCTTCGCGATGTGCTGCGGGACTGGTCCCGGCGTGACTGGCTGGAAGCGGCGGTGCTGCTCGGTGTGGTCGCGTTGATGCATCTGATCGGATTCGGCCTGCTGTTCGGCGCGATCGCCCCGCACGGTTATCGCATCGGGACGGAGGTCTTCGGCATCGGACTGGGCATCACGGCCTACACCTTCGGGCTGCGCCACGCCTTCGACGCCGACCACATCGCCGCCATCGACAACACCACGCGCAAGCTGATGAGCGACGGCAAACGGCCCAAATCGGTCGGATTCTGGTTCGCGATGGGGCATTCCACGATCGTGTTCGTCCTCGCCGCGCTGGTGGTGGCGGGTGCGCACGTGGTGGGCACCCTGGTCGACGAGGACTCGTCGACCCGCAAGACCCTGGGCACCATCTCGACCGTGGCCTCCGGATCGTTCCTGTATCTGATCGGCCTGCTCAATGTGGTTGCGCTGATCGGCATCTGGCGGGTGTTCCGCCGTCTGCGCCACAGCGGCGAATACGATCGCGCGGAACTGGAGGCGGCGCTCGATTCGCGCGGATTCCTGGCACGCCTGCTGGCGCCGGTGATGCGGATGGTGGGACGGCCGGTGCACGTCTATCCGGTCGGCGTGCTGTTCGGACTGGGTTTCGACACCGCGACCGAGGTGGCGCTGCTCGCGCTGGCCGGGTCCGGCGCGGCGGCGGGACTGCCCTGGTACGCGATCGTGGTGCTGCCGCTGCTGTTCGCGGCGGGGATGAGCGTGATGGACACGATCGACGGCCTGTTCATGAACGTCGCCTACGACTGGGCGTTCTCCGATCCGGTGCGCAAGATCTTCTACAACCTGGCCATCACCGGCCTGTCGATCGCGGTGGCCCTGTTCATCGGCTCGATCGAGCTGATCAAGGTGCTGCACGACGACACCGGTTTCGGCGGCCCGGTCGGAGAGTGGATCGCCGGTATCGACCTCAACAACGCGGGATTCGCGATCGTCGGATTGTTCGTCCTCGCCTGGGTCGTCGCGATCGCCTACTGGCGGCTGGCGAAGGTGGACGAACGCTGGGCGCCCGCGCCGACCGAGGAATCGGCCTAGCCACACCACATTCGACCGCACCTCGTCGAGCCGCGCATCGCCGGCCGGCATGCGACATTCTTGCGACGGCGATCACACCTGTGCCATAGTTCGCTGCATATGTGAGACGGAGCAGTCTCGCATTAGTGAAGGAGCCGAGTGTGACCGAATCCTGGACGCGCCGCATCCGCCGGACGACCTGTGTCCTCGCCGCGGCGGCGGCATTGACCGTTCCGGCCGCAGTGGTGGCTCATCCGCCGCACGCCGGCGCCGAACCCGCGCCGGTCGCACCCGCGGCCCCGATTCCGCTACCACCCGAGCTGGACCCGGGCTTCTACCATCCGGCACCGGAGATCGTCGCGGCGAACCAGCCCGGCGAGATCATCGCCGCGCGGCAGGTGCGGGTGGCCAATCTCGGGCTGATCCCGGTCAATGTCGACGCGTGGCAGATCTCGTACCGATCGAACGACAGTCGTGACCGACCGATCCCGGCGGTCGCGACGGTTCTGAAACCACGCGGTTCGGCACCGGACAAACTGGTCTCGATGCAGATCGCCGAGGATTCCCTGGCCGGCTACTGCGCACCCTCCTACGCGATCCAGCATTTCTCGGCCGGTCCGTTCCTGGGCCAGATCGTGGCCCCGGCCGAATTCGTGATCGCCCAGGGCGCGTTGCAGCAGGGCTGGGCCGTGGTGATTCCCGATCACGAGGGGCCGAACAACGCCTATGCCGCGGGGCCGCTCGCCGGCCGAATCACCCTCGACGGCGTTCGCGCGGCCCGAGATTTCGAGCCGATGCGGTTGAGCCCGCAGACCAGGATCGGCCTCTACGGCTACTCCGGCGGTGCGATCGCGACCGGTCACGCGGCCGAACTGAAGAGCACCTACGCACCGGAGCTGAATATCGTCGGCGCGGCCGAGGGCGGGGTTCCGGCCGATCTCGGCATGACGCTGAAGGTGGCCAACGGACAGGCGACCTCGGGGCTGGTACTGGCCGCCGTGATGGGCCTGACCCGCGAATACCCCGAATTCGCGCGTTTCGTCGACGAGCATATGGACCCATTGGGCAAGGGACTGACCACGATTCAGAGCGGATTGTGCGTGCAGTACGTCAGCTCGCTGCTGCCGTTTCTGAATCTCGAAGGAATGTTGCGGGTTCCTGGCGATCCGCTCCAGCAGCCCGTGGTCGCCGACGTACTGGACGAAACCCGCATGGGCAAGTCGGTGCCGGATATGCCGATGTACATCTGGCAGGGCAACCCGGACGAGATCATCCCGGTCGGCCAGGTGAACAACCTCGTCGACACCTACTGCCGAAACCCCTCCGCCACAGTGCAATACACCCGTGAACACTTCGCCGAACATGTCGCCACCGAGATCTCCGGCGGCGGCCCGGCGATGCTGTGGTTGCGCGACCGTCTCGACGGCGTACCCGCGCAGCCGGGCTGTCACACCGCGGATGCGGGCTGGTTGTTGCTGGACCCCAACGGTTTCCAGATGCTGGCCTCGACCTTCGGCGAAACCTTCGCCTCGTTCTTCGGTAAGTCGATCGGCGTGAAGTAGGCCGCGCGCAGAGCTACCGGCACAGCGTGGTGCCGGGTGATGGGAAGGGCCCGTTCGTCAGGGGGACGAACGGGCCCATTCCGTGGAGATCGACGGCATCGACCCGTCAGCGGATGCGCAGCCGGCGGCTCAGACGCAACGTGATGAGCGTGCTCTTGAGCTGCTTTTCGAACGGCATACCCGCCCGGGCCGAGAGCACCTGCTTCTTCTGCACGCCGACGTTGACCGTATCGGTGTACTTGAGCAGGCCCGCGTCGCCGTGCCGGGTGCCCACGCCGGACTGTTTGACGCCGCCCGAGGGCGTCATCTTCGCCGAATAGGTCGCGACGAAGCCGTCGTTGACGTTGACATTGCCCGCCTCGAGCCGGTCGGCGAGCTTCTCCGCACGAGCGAGATCCGAACTCCAGATGCTGGCGTTGAGACCGTAGGTGGTGGCATTGGCCTGTCGGACGGCCTCGTTCTCGTCGGTGTAGCGGTAGATGGTGACGACCGGACCGAAGGTCTCGACGGTCGCGTGCTCCATCTCGGGGGTCACACCGGTCAGCACGGTCGGCTCGTAGAACGCCGGGCCGATGTCCGGGCGGGCCTTGCCGCCGGTCAGCACGGTCGCGCCCTTCGCGACGGCGTCGTCGACGTGCGAGGCCACGCGCCGCATGTGATCGACCGACACCAGCGAGCCGAATTCCGGGTCGGCGGTGTAGGAGGCACCCGCCTTCGACCCCAATTCCTCTGCCGCGGCGACGAATCGGCGCACGAACTCGTCGTGGATGCGCTCGTGCACATAGATGCGCTCGATATGCATACATGCTTGGCCGGAGTTGCCGTACACCGCGAAGATCGCACCCGGAATCACCTCGTCGAGGTTGGCGTCCTCGAGCACGATCATCGGATTCTTGCCGCCGAGTTCGAGGCTGCAGCTGATGAGGTTGCGGCCCGCACGCTCGCCGATGGTGCGACCGGTCGCGGTGGAACCGGTGAACATCACGAAATCGCTGTGGTCGATCAGGGTGGGGCCGACGTCGGGTCCGGTACCGCACACGACCTGGATCAGATCGCGCGGCAGCCCCGCCTTGCGCAGCAGTTCGACGCCGTAGAGCGTGCACAGCGCGGTCTTGTTGTCCGGTTTGATCACCACGCCGTTGCCGGCGATGAGGGCCGGAATCGAATCGGAGATCGAGATCGCGAAGGGGAAGTTCCACGGCGCGATCACCGCGACGACGCCCTTGGGCCGATGCTGTTCGGTGGAGGTGGAGATGATGGGCATCGCGCCGCCGCGCCGGATCGGTTTCAGGATCCGCTCGGCATGTTTGAGGTAGTGGCTGATCACCATCACCGGATCGCACGATTCCTCGATGGCCATCCGGCGGGTCTTGCCGCAACCGATCTGAATCAGGTCCGCGATGGTGTCGAGTTCGGAGAGAATCAGCTCATGGGCCTTCTCGAAGACCTGCAGCCGGCGCTTGACCGGCCAGTTCGCCCATTCCCGCTGCGCCGCCCGAGCCTTGTCGGCCGCCGCGGCGACGTCCTCGGGCGAGGACTGCGGCAGCTCACCGACGACCGCGCCGGTGTACACCTCGATCATGTCGTAGGGTTCGCGCTTCTCCCCCGCGGCGCCCGCGGTGATCAGCCCGGTGAGGCGGTCGATCAGCGTCTTCGTGATCCGCGGCGGCAACGTGCTCGCGCCGCTGCGCGAGGTCGCGTCCGCACCGCTGTGCGTGGTTGTCTCCATCAGCGCTCTCCATAACTTGCCGCCCGTGACGGCGGTCACCATCATTCAAACTAGAACACGTTATTGTTCTGTACAACGTTGCGGGGTAACTTCGTCCGCAAAACGCGAGTAATACCATGAGGAAAGTGGGTCGACGATGACGACGGCAGCAACTGAAACAGGTAGCAACACGGAACCCCATGCGCTGCTGGAGCGACGCGGCGCCACTCTGATCGTCACCATGAACCGGCCGGCCGTCCGCAATGCGCTGTCGGCCGAGATGCTCGACCTGATGGTGCAGGCGTGGGACACCGTCGACAACGACCCGGAGATCCGCTCCTGCATCCTCACCGGCGCGGGCGGCGCGTTCTGCGCGGGCGCCGACCTCAAGGCGATGACCAAACAGGATCCGGCCAAGAATATGAGCGCCGGCGGCGCCTTCGACCCGACCAACATTCCGGGTCTGCTCAAGGGCCGCCGCCTGACCAAGCCGCTGATCGCCGCCGTCGAGGGCGCGGCCATCGCCGGCGGAACCGAGATTCTGCAGGGCACCGACATCCGCGTCGCCGGCGAGAGCGCGAAATTCGGTGTCTCCGAGGCGCGCTGGAGCCTGTTCCCGATGGGCGGCTCGGCGGTGCGACTGCCCCGGCAGATCCCCTACACCGTCGCCGCCGACATCCTGCTCACCGGCCGCCACATCACCGCGGCCGAGGCCAAGGAGTACGGCCTGATCGGCCACGTGGTGCCGGACGGGACCGCGCTGGACAAGGCGCTCGAGCTCGCCGAGAAGATCAACGCCAACGGCCCGCTGGCGGTGCAGGCGATCCTGAAGACCATGCGCGACACCGAGGGCATGCACGAGAACGAGGCCTTCAAGATCGACTCGCAGCTCGGCCTCACCGTCTTCCGCAGCGAGGATGCCAAGGAAGGCCCGCGCGCCTTCGCCGAGCGCCGCAAGCCCGAGTTCAAGGGCCGCTGATTCGGCCGCACCCGGCTGCCGGGGCCGGGTGCGTGCACCGTCACAATTCCGGCTTCACCATCCGAGTGACCTGCTTGCGCAGGAAGTTCGGGGCGAAACGCCGTGCCAGCCACAGCGGCTTGGCCGGACCGGGGAAGATGAACAGTGGCGCCTTCGGGTCGGCTACCGCCCGCTCGGCGGCATCGAGCACCCGGTCCGGGGTGATGCCCTTCTGACCGGCGACCACTGCCTCGTTGGCGGCCCGAATGCCGTCCAGCAGCGGGGTTTCCACGATCGGCGGGCAGATCGAGATCACCCGCACCCCGGTCCCGTTCAACTCCTGGGCGAGCGCTTCGTGGTAGCAGACGACGGCGAATTTGGAGGCCGAGTAGGCGGCCAGGCCCGGCGAGGGCAGCCAGCCCGCCACCGAGGCGAACAGCACCAGCGTGCCGCGGCCCGCCTGCTTCATCTCCGGCACGATGGCCTGGCAGATATTGATCGTCCCGCCGTAGTTGATGTCCATCACCCGGCGCATCTCCGAAACATCGTGGGTCAGAGCCGAACCCACCCGGCACAGCGCCGCCGCGTGCACCACGTGCTCGATCGGCCCGAGGTCCGAGCGGACCTTGTCGACCACCGCGCGCACCGCCTGCTCGTCGGCGACATCACAGGTGTAGGTGCTCATATTCGGGGATCGGCGCGCGGTTTCGGCCAGGCCGGTCTCGTTGATATCGAGTGCGGCCACCCGATAGCCGCCCGCCGCCAGTCGCTGGGCCGCCATGCGTCCCATGCCGCTGGCGGCACCGGTCACCAGTGCTGTCTTGCTCATCGAACCTCCACCGCGTCTTCGAAAGTCATGCGCAGCAGTCCGATCCGGCTGCTGAAGAGTGCGCGCTTGGGCAACCCCAGGGCGCGCATCTGTTCGGCGACGGGGTGATCACCGAGTTCGATCCTGGTGCCGCCCAGCCCCATTCGCACCTGCGACGGATTCATCACCCACGGGGTACGGCGCAGGACGCCGTCCATATGGGTGTAGGCCGCGATCGACGCACCGCCCATGCCGCCCGGCGACGGCACGCCACCGGCGACCTCCATCGCCACCACCAGACGGTCGTCGATGCGCACCTCGCAGCGCTTGCCGCGACGCACCGGCGTGATCCGGATATCGGCGATCTCCTTGGGAAAGCCCCAGATCTCGCGGCCGGCGGCGCAGGTGAAGGTCTGGTTCACCGGCAGCCAGGGAATGTAGACGCCGAGGTCCTTGTCCCGGCCGCGCACCATGAGGGTGAGGCCGAATTCGTGATAGGGACCGAGGTCGCCGTCCACGTAGCGCACGAAGACCAGCGAGCACACCCCGCGTCCGGCGACCGTGAGTGGTTCGAGTCCGGTCGGCGCCACGATCTCCCGGGCCGCCGCCGCGTCGACGAGAAATGTCGCCGCGCAGGCGTCGGCGTCGCGGATCTCGACCGGCATCCTGACTTTTTCACCGAGTACGGAATGCACCGCTGTCATCCTCCAAGTAGAACACGTTCCAGTCTGATTCGGCAGGCCCTCTCGGCCGGGAAATCCCAGTCACCGAGATCGCCCGGACACGACGGCGCCGAACGCCGCGGGCGCGACGTCCGGCGAGGATCCCGAGGGGTTCAGGAGCCGACGGTGTGGGCCGGCGGATGGGATTCGGCATGGGCTTTCGCCCACCGGTAGTCCGGTTTTCCGCTGGGCGTGCGCCCGACCGCGTCGACCACCCAAATGCTGCGCGGCAGTTTGTATCCGGCGAGATGCTTGCGGACGTGTGCCTCGAGGTCGGCGAAATCCAGCGGATCGGCGCTTGCCGGTGACACCACCGCCGCGACCTGATGGCCCCAGCGCTCGTGCGGAACTCCGATGACCACCACGTCGTAGACGCCCTCATGGGCCTTCACGACGGCCTCCACCTCTTCGACGAACACCTTCTCGCCGCCGGTGTTGATCACCATGTTGCCGCGCCCGATCAGGGTGATGGTGCCGTCGGCCTCCACCCGCGCGCGGTCGTCGGTGATGACCATGCGGACGCCGTCGACGGTCTTGAACAGCTTGTCGGACTTGGTCTGGTCCTTGTAGTAGCCGAGGGGCACCGCCCCCTTCTTGGCCATCCAGCCCTCTTCGCCGGGGGCCACCTCCCGGCCCTCCTCGTTGACCACGACCGCACCGCGTCCGGTCTGCACGCGCGGCCCGCGGGACGGGTCGTCGTCCTTCTGCGCCACGCCGATGCCGCCGAATCCGGTTTCGGAGGAGCCGATCGAATCGGTGATCACCGCATGCGGGAACAACTCCAGCATCTCGTTCTTCACCGGCTGCGACAGCAGCGCCGCACCGGAGGCGAGGGCGACCATCGAGGAGGCGTCCACCGGCGACCGCCGATAGGAGTTGAGCAGCGGCCGTGCCATGGCATCGCCGGTGATGACGACGATATTCGCCCGCTGTCCGGCCACCACCTGCCAAACCCGGTCGGCGTCGAAGCGCGGTTCGTAGACGACGGTGTTGCCCGACCACAGTGCGGTGAACGTGGGCATCAGCGCGGCGGCGTGGATCAGCGGCGGCAGGATCAGCCAGCGCAGCGGGTCGTTCTGCGAGCCGACCCGGGACTGTTCGAACTCGTCGGCCACCGGCACGTTGGTGTAGAAGTCGATGCCGCCGCCGAGGACCCGCCACATATCCTCCTGGCGCCACATCACGCCCTTGGGCATGCCGGTGGTGCCGCCGGTGTACATCATGAACAGGTCGTCGGCGCTGCGCTCACCGAAATCGCGTGCGGCCGAGCTGCTTTCGAATGCCTCCGCGTACGGCGTGGATTCGCTGGGCAGCCCGTCACCGCCCTGATCGTCGTCGACGACGAAGACGTGGCGCAGCGTGGTCACCTGCGGACGCACCTGATCCACGACCTGCGCGTAGCACCGGTGGTGTACCACCGCCTCGAGGTCGGCGTTGTCGTAGACGTAGCGCAGTTCGTCCGCGCCGTAGCGGTAGTTGATATTGATCGGCACCGCCCGGATCTTGAAGGCGGCGATCAGGGTTTCCATCGTCTCGATGCTGTTGTGCATCTGGAAGCCGATGTGGCTGCCCTCCCCCAGGCCCACCGCGGCGAAGTGGTGAGCGAGCTGGTTGGCGCGGCGTTCCAGCTCCTGATAGGTGACCCGGCGCTCGCCCTGAATCAGCGCCACCCGATCCGGCATGGCGTCCACGGCGTGCTCGAACAGGTCGGCGAAATTGTTCGGCATATCTGAGATCTCTCGTCGGTAGCGGCGGTTCGGGACTGAGGGCGGTCAGACGACCGTCAGCGGCAGCGACTGCCGGGGCGCGAAGTGGAACTCCGCCCCGGTGCTGAACCGAGTGATCGCCACCTCCGGCGACTCCCGGAAAGGCGTTGCGGCAGCGGTGATCTCGACTACGAATTCGCGCTCGTCGCCCTCGCGGGCATGCACGTCGAATCGCGGATTCACCCCGCGCACCATGGCCGCCAGCGGCTCCAGATGTTCGGCGTCGACGGCGGCCGGCCAGCCGCCGTCGCGCACACCGGGACTGTCGCGCGCGATGCGCAGGATCGCGGAATCGTGATAGGCGTCGATCTGCATGTCGACGTAGGGCAGCGGATTCCACGCCGGATGCAGCCGCAGCACCTGGGCCAGATCCTCGAAGCCGGTACCGAGGCCCAGTACCGCGCGCAGGCGTTCGGAGGTGAGCCCGGCGATGCCGGTGAACTGTTTGCGCGCGATCGTGGCGGTGGTCTCCGCGTCCGCGCGCTCGCCGACCGCGATCAGGAATCCGAGGTTCAGCAGATGCTGCTGCAGGCACACCTCGTCGGCCATCCGGACCAGCGCCGAATGCGAGAAGTCCGCGAAGTCGATATCGCTCAGCAGTGGCCCGCGGTAGTCGGACCGGCCCGGACCCCCGGCTTCGATCGGCGCCAATTCGATATCGACAGCGGCGAATTCGGCCATGCGCGCCGCATTGCGCGGCACCGCGGGCGGTTCGTTGGCCGGGTCGATGCGAACCGTCCACGCGCACACCGGCACTCGATCGGCCGGCTGCCGGGGCGGCCGGTGGATCGGGCGCACCTGCGCATGCGGATTGGTGGCCAGCGCGGTCGCGTCGAAGGTGGGGTCCTCGATGGTGTGGCACATGGCCACCACGTAGTCCTCACCCATCGGCTCGACGTCGGCGAGCGCACCGCAGTGGTCGAGCCAGAACTCGCCGTTGTGGTCGTCGTCGACGCGGAACCGGAAGTCCATGAACTGCGGCGGCGCGCCGATATCCAGTTGCAGCCCTTTGAATATCGTGACGACGCCGTCGCCCGGGATGTCGAGGGCCGCGCGCATCCGGCGGGTGTAGATCGGGCTGGCCAGCTGCCATTCCTCGATCGCCACCTCGGCCATCCCGTCGCGCCCGAAGGCGCCGATCGAATGCGCCATCCCGGAGCGATCGATGAGATGCCCGCACAGCAGCAGTTCGGGCACCAGCGCCGCCAGCTGCTCCCGGCTGAGTGTGGCGAAGCGACTCGCGGGCATCGCGCTCACCACAGCGGGACCGGCGACTCGCCGATCTTGTACCAGCCCGGCAGCGGTCCCGCGCCCGAGCGTTCGATCCGCTTCTGCATCCCCTCCGACAGCGCGTTCGCCGTGATCATCTCCACGAACAGCGCCGAGACGTTGCCGAAGTCGAAAAAGTCACGCTGCCAGGACCATTGGAAGTTGCCGCCGTAGCGGAACCAGCTGCCGCCGATGCCCTCCGGGCTGTAGTGGCGGCCGTCGGGGCGGGTGTTCTCGTTGACCTGCTTCCACAAGCCGATCACGTTGCCGCTGCGCTCGTCGACGACGAATTCCTGGTACGGGTAGGTCCAGCCCTCGAGGCCGTCCATCTCCTGTCCCAGCGCCAGTTCGCGGATCTCGTCGCGGCCCACCGCCATGAATTCCTGGGTCGGTCCGTAGTTCCAGCCGTAGGTGGCGTCCTCGGTGTACATGTCGGCCAGCGGCCGCCAGTCCCCCGCCGCCTCGCAGCGTTCGTTCTCGACCACCCAGCGGCGGACCATCTCGTCGAGTTCGTCCCGGGAAAAACCGGACATCGCAGCTTCCTTCACATTCTGTGTCGAGGGCCGGCGCCGATATCCGGCACGGCCTGATCCGGGCGGTCACCGGGCTGCGGCGACCGCGAACGTCGTGGTCCGTCAGCCCGTTTTCGAGAACGAGTTCAGGCCGGGATATCCCTCGCGGACAGGCGCGAAAGACACATCGCTGGACATGTGTCTGGACGGTACCACCGCAATCGGGGACCGACAATGGATCGGCCATTTTTGCTACGAAGATGCGGACGTTCGACCAGGGTGCCGGCAACCGTCCACGCCGTGGTCGGCGCTGGTTCCGCCGCCTTGACACAACCGCGGAATTGAAACAAGTTCTTGCGCCAAGATCAGAGTCGAACCTATAGTTCCGTACACGTGTCCAGACAGCATCGAAAGGTACCCATGAGCGGGTCCACGAACGACAGCACCAGCGCTGCGGGCTTCATCGGCCTCGGCAATATGGGTGCGCCGATGGCCGAGCGGCTGCTGAAGCGCCCCGGCGGCCTCGTCGTCTGCGACACCCGGGCCGAGGCCGTGCAGCCGTTCGTCGACGGCGGCGCCGAGCCGGCGAAGACGGCGGCCGAGGTCGCCGAGCGCGCCGGGGTGATCTCGGTGGTCGTCCTCAACGACGAGCAGGTCCGATCCGTGGTGACCGGTCCGGACGGCCTGCTGAGCACCGCGCGCCCCGGCACGGTGATCGCCGTGCATTCGACCATCAGCGACCGGACCGCCGTAGAACTCGCCGGCATCTGCGCCGAACACGAGGTGGACTTCGTCGACGCCCCGGTCAGCGGCGGCGGCGCGGGGGCCAAGAAGGGGTCGCTCGCGGTCATGGTGGGCGGCAGCGACGCCGCCTTCGACAAGGTGCGCGAACCGTTCGGCTACTGGGCCGAACTGGTGGTGCACGCGGGCGAGGTCGGCGCCGGCACCCGGATGAAACTGGCCCGCAACCTGCTGCATTTCGTCTCGTTCACGGCCACCGCGGAGGCGCAGCGACTGGCCGAGGCGGCCGGGCTGAACATCGTCGACCTGGGCAAGGTGGTCCGGCATTCGGATGCCATCACCGGCGGGGCGGGCGCGATCATGCTGCGCGATACCACCGCACCGGTCGCGGTGGACGACTTCTGGCATTCGATCTTCACGCATACCCGCGATCTGGGTGAGAAGGATCTGTCGCTGGCACTGGCCCTGGGCGAGCGACTCGGCGTCGAGTTGCCCTTCGCCCGAATGGCATTGAGCGGACTCGGCGACGGGCTCGGCGTCGGGCCCGGCGATATCTCGCGGGCCGCCACCGACACTTCCGAGGAGAGCAATGAGCGCTGAAACCGACGGCCTCACCCCCGAGCAGCGTCGCGCGCGCGGGGTGGCCAAGATGGGCGAGGTCTACGGCTGGGAGATGTCCGACGGACCCGGCGCGCATTTCGCCGTGACGGCGGACCATCTGTTCGCCGACATCTGGAGCCGCCCGGAACTGTCCGTGCGTGATCGCCGCCTGCTGCTGCTCGGCGCGCTCACCGCACAGGGCCACCTCGACGTCACCGAGATCCAGGTCAGCGCGGCCCTGCGCAACGGTGAACTGACCGAGGAACAGTTGCGCGAGATCGCGATCTTCCTGTGCCACTACACCGGCTGGGCCGCCGGGACGAAACTCGACAGCGTCGTCGGCAAAGTCGTGGCCGCCGAAAAGAAGGCCAACGAGAAAAAGGCCGCCGCCCGAGCCGCCGAATCCGCCGAGAAGTGAGGAACGAACCCACCATGTCCGACACCCTGGGTGTACGCCCCCAGCCCGCCGCCGACATCACCGACTGGGACTACGAGGCCGATGTGGTGATCGCCGGATACGGCATCGCCGGCGTCGCCGCGGCAATCGAGGCCGCCCGGGCCGGCGCGGACGTGCTGGTGCTCGAGCGCACCGGCGGCTGGGGCGGTGCGGCCTCCCTGTCGGGCGGATTCATCTATCTGGGTGGCGGCACTCCGCTGCAGAAGGCGCTCGGTTTCGAGGACACCCCGGAGAACATGGAGAAGTTCATGCTGGCCGCCCTCGGGCCCGGCGTGGACGAGGCCAAGATTCACGACTACTGCCAGGGCAGCGTCGAACACTTCAACTGGCTTGTCGCCCAAGGTGTTCCGTTCAAAGAGGAATTCTGGGGCGAGCCGGGCTGGGAACCCCCGCACGACGAGGGCCTGATGTACTCCGGCGGTGAGAACGCCGCGCCGTTCAAGGACATCGCCACCCCTGCCCCGCGCGGCCACCTGCCGCAGATGCAGAACAAGCGCATCGGCGAGCAGGGCGGCGGTTACATGCTGATGAAGCCGCTCACCGACACCGCCGAATCCCTCGGTGTGCGAGCCGAGTACGACATCCGGATTCAGCGGCTCGTGGTCGCGGCCGACAACCGCGTCGTCGGCGTGGTGGCCAAGCGCTACGGCAAGGAGATCACCGTGCGCGCCCGCCGCGGCGTGGTGCTGGCCACCGGCAGCTTCGCCTACGAGCAGCGGATGATCGAGGGCTACGCCCCGCGACTCATCGGCCGGCCCGCCGCCGCGATCGAGGAACACGACGGCATCGGCATCCGGGTCGCCCAGGCGCTCGGCGCCGAACTGGCGCATATGGACGCCACCGAGGTCGCCTTCTTCGGCGATCCGCAGATGATGGTCCGCGGCATTCTGGTCAACGGCCGCGGTCAGCGCTACATCGCCGAGGACACCTATCCGGGCCGGATCGGCCAGGCCACGCTGATCCAGCAGGACAACCAGGCCTACCTGATCATCGACGAGGCCGCGCTCGAGGAAGCGCTGAAGACCGAGACCAGCAGCCCCTTCTTCCGCCAGCCCCCCACCTGGGCGGCGGAGACGGTCGAGGAACTCGAAAGCGATATGGGCCTGCCCGCGGGCTCGCTGCAGGCCACCGTCGAGGTCTACAACCGGCACGCCGAATCCGGCTCCGATCCGCTGCTGGGCAAGAAGCCGGAGTGGGTGAAGCCGATCGGCACACCGGTGGCCGGGTTCGATATGCGCAACTTCACCGCCGGATTCACCCTGGGCGGTCTGCGCACGGATCTGGATTCCCGGGTCATCCACGTCACGGGCGAGCCGATCCCCGGCTTGTACGCCGCGGGCCGCTGCACCTCCGGTGTCTGCGCGGGCGGCTACGCCAGCGGCACCTCCCTCGGCGACGGCAGCTTCTACGGTCGCCGCGCGGGCCGCGCCGCCGCCAACGACGGTCCGGCCTCGAGCTGATGCCCGACCGAACCGAAAGGAACATCATGCGTTTCGGCATCGTCCTGTTCACCAGCGACCGCGGCATCCGGCCGGCGGTCGCGGCCGAGGCCGCCGAGGAGCGCGGCTTCGAGTCGTTCTTCGTGCCCGAGCACACCCACATCCCGATCAAACGGGAGGCGGCACATCCACTGACCGGCGACGAGAGCCTGCCCGACGACCGGTACATGCGCACCCTGGACCCGTGGGTGGCGCTGGCTACCGCGGCGGCGGTCACCGAACGCATCGAATTGTCCACGGCGGTGGCACTTCCCACCGAACACGATCCCATCACGCTGGCCAAGACCATCGCGACCCTGGACCACCTGTCCGGCGGCCGGGTCCGCGTCGGCGCCGGATTCGGCTGGAACACCGACGAACTCGCCGACCACGGCGTGCCGGGCAACAAGCGCCGCACGGTGCTGCGCGAGTACCTCGAGGCCATGCGAGCGCTGTGGACCGAGGAAGAGGCGAGCTACGACGGCGACTTCGTGAAGTTCGGCCCCAGCTGGGCGTGGCCGAAGCCGGTACAGGCGAAGGTGCCGGTGCTGATCGGCACCGCGGGCACCGAACAGGGTTTCCGCTGGATCGCGCGCTCGGCCGACGGCTGGATCACCACCCCGTACGAGACCCATACGCTGCTGGAACGCCTGCAGCTGCTGACCAAGGTGTGGCAGGAGGCCGGCCGCGAGGACACCCCGCGGGTGGTCGCCCTCGACGGCAAACCCGACACGCAGCGGCTTACCGAATGGAGCGCCGCCGGGGTGACCGACGTACTGTACGGACTGCCGGACAAGTCCGAAGCCGAGGTGCTGGCCTATCTCGACCGCCTGGCCGGCAAGCTCGCGCCCCTGCGCGCGAGCGCCTGAACCACCACCGCGACCTGGCGCCTGAACAGGAAGTGAGCCGAAGACGTGCGTATCGCCCTGCTGTCCTACCGCAGCAAGACCCACTGTGGCGGGCAGGGGGTGTATGTCCGGAAGTTGAGCCACGGCCTGGCCGAACTCGGCCATGAGGTCGAGGTGTTCTCCGGTCAGCCCTACCCGGAACTGCTCGATCCCCGGGTAAAGCTGACCGAGGTGCCGAGCCTGGATCTGTACCGCGATTCCGATCCGTTCCGCACGCCGCGGCCCGGGGAGATCCGCGACCGCATCGACCTGCTGGAACTGGGCACGATGTGGACCGCCGGATTCCCCGAGCCGCGCACGTTCAGCCTGCGCGCGGCACGGCTGTTGCGTTCGCGCGCAGCGGATTTCGATGTTGTGCACGACAACCAGTGCCTGGGTTCCGGACTGCTCGACATCGCCCGCCGGGTGCCGCTGGTGGCCACCATCCACCATCCGATCACCCGCGACCGGGCCGTCGATCTGGCGGCCGCGCCGTGGCGGCGCAAGGCGTTCGTCCACCGCTGGTACGGGTTCCTCGGCATGCAGCAGCGCGTCGCCCGGCTGATTCCGGATCTGATCACCGTCTCCTCGACCTCGGCGGCCGATATCGCCGACGACTTCGGCGTCGACGCCTCCCAGTTGCGGGTGGTCCCGCTCGGCGTCGACACCGAACTGTTCCGGCCGCGCGAGCGTCGCGTACCGGGCCGGATCGTGGCCGTGGCCAGCGCCGACAAACCGCTCAAGGGCATCTCTCACCTGCTGCAGGCGCTCGCGCGGCTGCGGCTCACCCACGACGTCGAATTGCAGCTGGTGGCCAAGCTGGAACCGAACGGCCCCACCGAGAAGCTGATCGCCGAACTGGGCATCTCCGATATCGTCACGGTGTCGAGCGGACTGTCCGACGAGGCACTGGCCGAACTGCTGGCCTCGGCGCAGATCTCCTGCATTCCGTCCATGTACGAGGGCTTCTCGCTGCCCGCCGTGGAGGCGCTGGCCAGCGGCACCGCCCTGGTCGCCAGCCGGGCCGGCGCACTGCCGGAGGTGGCGGCCGACTGTGCCGAACTGGTGGAGCCCGGCAATGTGGACGAACTGACCGGCGTCCTCGGGAAATTGCTAGACAATCCGCGTCGCATCGACGACCTCGGCGCCGCCGGGCGCCACCGCGCACTCACCGTCTTCAGCTGGGAAGCCGTGGCAGCCCAAACCGTTTCGGTGTACGAACGCGCCATCGCCCGCCGCCAGGGCACCGACCTGACCGCCGATACACAGGAGGCGAACGTATGCTGACCGTCGATTTCGACCGCTTGGGAATCGGTCCGGGCCTGCGGGTCATCGATGTGGGATGCGGACAGGGTCGCCATGCCTTCGAGGCGTATCGGCGCGGCGCCGATATCGTCGCCTTCGATCAGAACGCCGACGATCTCGCCGATGTGAAGGTCATGTTCGGCGCGCTGGCCGAGGCCGGTGAGGCTCCCGATTACGCGCAGGCCGAGACGGTCCAGGGCGACGCGCTGGCCATGCCCTTCGAGGACGGCGAATTCGACGTGGTCATCGCCTCCGAGATCCTCGAGCACATTCCGGCCGACGACGGCGCGATCGCGGAACTGGTGCGCATTCTGAAACCCGGTGGGGCCCTTGTTATCACGGTGCCGCGCTGGCTGCCCGAGCGGATCTGCTGGCTGCTCTCGGACGAATACCACGCCAACGAGGGCGGTCACGTGCGCATCTACCGCGCCGACGAACTGCGCGGCAAGGTCGCCGCACGCGGCATGCGCTTCATCCACAGCGAACACGCGCACGCGCTGCACGCCCCGTACTGGTGGCTGAAGTGCCTGGTCGGCGTGGACAAGCCCGATGCCCGGCCGGTGCAGCTGTATCACCGGATGCTGGTGTGGGACATGATGAAACGGCCGTGGCTGACCCGTGTCGCCGAATCGGCCCTGGACCCGGTGATCGGCAAGAGCGTCGCCCTGTACTTCACCAAGCCGGCGGTGTCCGGTGCGCGCCGCTGAGCTGCCCTCGATTCCCGGCGTCCTCACCGCCCGGCAGTGCCTGGCCACCGCGGAATCCATTGCCGCACAACAGCACAGCGACGGCGCCATCCCGTGGTTCCGGGGTGGGCACACCGATCCCTGGGATCATGTCGAGTCGGCGATGGCGCTGACGGTGGCGGGTCTGTACGACGCCGCGCGCGCCGCCTACGCCTGGTCGGCGGACACCCAGCGCGCGGACGGCTCCTGGCCGTCGCAATTTCGCGGCGACATCGTCGAGACCGCCGATACCGATACCAATTTCTGCGCCTACATCGCCACCGGTGTCTGGCACTACTACCGCTGCACCGGTGATCGGCGCTTCGTGGACGCGATGTGGCCGACCGTGCGTGCGGCGATCGACTACGTCATCTCGTTGCAGCAGGGACGCAACGGCGAGATCTATTGGCTGCAGACCGAACAGGGCATCCTGCCCGAGGCTTTGCTGACCGGCTGCTCGAGCATGTTCCACAGCATCGGCTGTGGGCTGGCGATCGCGGAACTGCTCGGCCTCGCCCAGCCGGAATGGGAGGTCGCGGCCCTGCGCCTCGGCCACGCACTGCGGCATCATCCGGAAGCCTTCGCCGAGAAGGACCGGTATTCGATGGACTGGTACTACCCGGTGCTGGGCGGGGCGCTGCGCGCAGAGGCGGGACATGCCCGGATCGCCTCGCGCTGGAGCGATTTCGTCGTCGGCGAGATCGGCATTCGCTGCGTCTCCGACCGGCCGTGGGTGACCGGCGCCGAAACCTGCGAACTGGCACTGGCGCTGGACGCCCTCGGCGATTCCGATCGCGCGCTGCGACTGCTGGCGAGTATCCAGCACCTGCGCGAGGACGACGGATCCTATTGGACCGGACTGGTTTTCGCCGACGGCAAGCGCTGGCCGGAGGAGCGCACCACCTGGACCGGCGCGGCGGCGGTGCTGGCCGCCGACGCGCTGACCCGCACCACCGGCGGCAACGGGATCTTCCGCGACCTGGTGCCCGGGGCGGATATCGCGACCGGCCTCACCTGCGACTGCGTGCGTTCACCCAGCTGAGCCGGCCGCGACTTCACCGCTTCCGCTTCGGCCGTTTCAGCCCTTACCGCCACACCCCGTGCCGCGCTCGAGCAACCGCAGCGATCCGATGGCCGCGACTTCGCGGAAATTACCGCTGTCCAACGCCTTTCGGTAGATGTGGTACGGGGCCTGCCCGCCGTCGGCCGGATCCGGGAAGACGTCGTGGATGGCCAGCACACCACCGGCCGCCACCCACTGCGCCCAGCCGTCGTAATCGCGCTGGGCCGCGGCCTCGGTATGCCCGCCGTCGATGAACAGCAGCCGGATCGGGCTGCGCCAGTGCTTCGCCACGGTCGCCGAGGGGCCCACGACGCCGACCACGGTATCGGTCAATTCCGCGCGCACCATGGTGCGGCGGAATGTGGTGACGGTGTCGAAGCGGCCGGTTTCGGGGTCGACCAGCGAGGTGTCGTGATATTCCCAGCCGGGCTGATGTTCCTCGGACCCGTGATGATGGTCGATGGTGTAGACGGTGGCGCCGGTTTCGCGGGCCGCCGCGCCGAGATAGATCGCTGACTTACCGCAGTAGGTGCCGATTTCCACGATTATCCCGTCGCCCGCGTAGCGCCGGGCGGCCTCGTAGAGCGCGCGTCCCTCCTCGACCGGCATGAAGCCGATCGCCTGCTCGGCCAGCTCGAACAATCGGCGAGTATCCGCGGAAATTTCGGATTCCGCGGGAATTATCGAATCGACACGAGTCATCAGAAGAACACCTTTCGGAAATCATCTCTCGATACTTTGCGAGCGGATGCGATATTTTGTGATTTGCGACTGTATCCGCTTCGGCAACGGGTATGCGAGTTGCTTTCGAAGCTTCACTACAGTAGCATCCAGACACGTGTCCGATCCCATTTCCACCGAGCCTACACCGGTGAATATGGAGGCAACTCGCCGCCGCCTCACCGAGAAGCAGGCCGATACCGTCGACCGGCTGACCAAGGCCGCGCTGGAAGTTCTGTCGCGCGAGGGCTTCGCCGGTCTCACCGTGCGCATGGTGGCCGCGGCCGCCGGAGTGGGTACGGCCACCGCCTACACCTATTTCTCTTCCAAGGAACACCTGGTCGCCGAGGTCTTCTGGCGGCGACTGGCCGCCGATGCGCCCCCCGAGCCGGAGGCGGGCGCCGACCGGACCACCCGGGTGGTCGCCGTTTTGCGCCAGATCGCGATGCTGGTCGCCGACGAACCCGCGCTGGCGGGCGCGGTGACCAGCGCGCTGCTGGGCACCGATCCCGACGTCGCGCATCTGCGCCTGCGCATCGGGACCGAGATCCGGCGGCGCCTGCTGGACGCGCTGGGCCCGGACGCCGATCCCGATGTGGTGGAGACGCTGGAATTGCTTTATGCCGGCGCCCTGGTTCGCGCCGGCGTGGGTTACGCCTCGTATGCCGAAATCGCGGACCGGCTGGAAAAATCGGCCCTGCAGGTGCTGCGGGACTGAATACGCGATTTCCGGCGGCGTCCGGAAATTACGGCAATACCGATTCGATCGCCGCGACCACACTCGGATCCTGCGGTTCGGTGCGCGGACGGAAACGACCGACGACCTTACCGTCACGATCGATCAGGAACTTTTCGAAATTCCATTGAATATCGCCGGCATCGCCTTCGGCATCGGCGGTCTGCACGAGTTCGCGATACAGCGGATGCCGGTCGTCACCGTTGACGTCGACCTTGGCCAGCAGCGGGAAATCCACCCCGTAGGTGGTCGAGCAGAACTGCTGGATCTCCTCGGCGGTGCCCGGCTCCTGTCCCATGAACTGGTTGCACGGCACGCCGACGACGCTGAATCCGCGTGAGCCGTAGGCCTGCTGCAGCGCCACCAGTCCGGTGTACTGCGGTGTCAGACCACATTTCGAGGCGACGTTGACCACGAGTAGCGCCTTGTCACCGGCGAGTTCGGCGAGGGTCGCGGGTTCACCGGCGAGCGTCTGTACGGGAATTTCACGAATATCGGTCACAGTCGAAATGATAGGTGGAATCTCGGCCGCCGCGAGGGCGACTTCCGCCGCCGGGCCCGTCCGCCGACGGGCCGAGGGGAGTTGGCGAACCCTCGTCACCACCTTTCCGCGCCGAGGAAGAACTGCAACCTGTTCTATGATGTGACGTGAATAACATCCCTGGTCATAGCCAGGAAGTCGCTCCCGGACCGCGTCCCGGAGATCATTTTTCCCCAGCGTGCGTCTTCACCATTATTAGAACTTGTTCTACAGTGAGCTGAGGCACGCTCCCGCGCCGAGCGGAGCCGCGATCAGCCGCTACCACTTCGAAGATGAGGTAACCGAACATGACCGACACCAGCGCAGCCGATTACATCGTCATCGGCGCGGGCAGCTCCGGTGCCACTGTCGCGAGTCGGCTCGCCGAGCAGGGCGCCAGCGTCATCCTGCTCGAGGCCGGCCGCAAGGACAACACCAAGTTGGTCACGGTCCCGGGCATGATCACGACGGTTCACACGGTTCCGCAGCTCAAGCATCAGGTCACCTGGTCGCAGTACTCGATTCCGCAGAAGCACGCCGCCGAGCGCCGGGTACCGATGACGCGCGGCAAGGTGCTGGGCGGTTCGAGTTCGGTCAACGGCATGCTCTTCGTGCGCGGCAACAAGGCCAACTTCGACTCCTGGGCCGCCGAGGGCTGCGAGGGCTGGAGCTACGAGGGCGTGCTGCCTGCCTACAAGCGCCTGGAGAACTGGGAGGACGGCGCCAGCGAGCTGCGCGGTTCCGGCGGTCCCATCGAGGTGACGCGGCAGAAGGAACTGACCCCGATCGCCCAGGAGTGGATGGAGGCCGCGGCCGAAACCTTCGGCGTCCCGGTCATCGAGGACTACAACGGCGAGTCCCAAGAGGGCATCAGCATCTTCCAGCAGAGCGTGCGAGACGGCTTGCGCTACAGCTCCTCTCGCGGCTTCATCACCAACCGCCCCAACCCGAATCTGAAGGTCGTCACCAAGGCGCACGTGGCGCGCGTGGTGATCGAGAAGGGCCGCGCGACCGGCGTCGAGGTCATCGAGAAGAAGGGCCGCCGGATCATCCGCGCCGAGAAGGAGGTCGTGGTCTCCGGTGGCGTGATGGGTTCCGCGCACATCCTGATGCTGTCCGGCGTCGGCCCCGCCGGGCACCTGCGCGACCTCGGCATCGAGGTCAACGCGGATCTGCCGGTCGGCCAGAACCTGCACGACCACCTGTTCGTACCGATGACCTTCATCTCGAAGAAGGCGCTGCACCGCGGAATTCCGTCGCATTTCGCGGCCGGTTTCCTCAAGGAACTGCGCAGCCCCGGCAGCTCCTGGTTCGGGCGCACGGTCTTCGAATCCGTGGGCTTCGTGCGGACCTCGTTCGCCAAGGACATCCCGGATATGCAGATCCACACCCTGCCGTGGAGCTACCCGACGCCCAACCAGGACGAGGACAAGCTGCACATGGTGGACAAGCGGGAGGCGCTGACCATCTTCCCGACCCTGATCTACCCGAAGAGCCGCGGCGAACTGCGCCTGGCCTCCACCGACCCGCTGGCCTCGCCGCTGATCGACCCGGGCTACCTCTCGGACCCGGCCGATATGGACTTCCTGGTCGAGGCCATCGGCATGATCCGCGAAGCCGCGGCGAACAAGGCGATCGCCGGCGACATCACCGAGGAGTTCTCCCCCGGCCCCGCGTTCACCGACGAGACCGCGCTGCGCCGCGAGCTGCCGATGCGGATCCACTCGGTCTACCACCCGGTCGGCACCTGCCGGATGGGCGTGGACGAGCGCGCGGTGGTCGACCCGCAACTGCGGGTGCGCGGCATCGAGGGCCTGCGGGTCGCCGACGCCTCGATCATGCCGAGCATCACCGGCGGCAACACCAACGCACCGTGCTACATGATCGGTGAGAAGGCGGCCGAATTCATCACCGCCTCGGCGTAATTCACCTCGTTCTGTCGGCCTCGTCGCGATCCGAAATCGCGACGGGGCCGTCGTCTAGGCGGGGCGTCAGATTTCGCCGAGATCGATGTCGACAGTGAACGGTACCGCCGCCTTGATGACGCCCGTGTACCATCTCGCCGGTCCGATATGCCCTCGTTGCCGGGTCGAGGATGTAGGTGTAGATCAGCGGGACGCCGGTCGCGGCCTGTTCGACTCGCCAATAGAAGGCGATACCCGCCTTGGCGTATTGGTCGACCTTCACGATCCGATCGGTTGTCTCGGATCCGGGCGAGACGACCTCCGCGACCAGCAGCACGTGTTCCGGGCGGGTGGGGGTGACGTCGATCGTGTCCGCTCGGTACACCACGACATCCGGGCGGCGGTTGGTGAGCGGGACATCCTGCAGACGGGCGTCGAAGTCGGTATCGGCGTTCCATTCCGGTCCCGACGCGGCATCCAGCGCGTTCGCCAGGACCCGCGCCAACCGGTTGTGCCGCTTGGACGCGCTGGGGCTCACAACGGCGATGCCCGCCACGATTTCCATTCGTGCACAGCGCTCTTCGGGCCAGGAATCGTATTCCGCTGCCGTGACTTGCTGGTGCATCTATGCCCCCACGCCGGTATCGACACTCATGACACCCGCCCCTCCCGAGCAGTTTCCGACCTGCTCACTCCGGCTTCGGAGGATCGACGCCGACACCGAGATATGTTGCGGGGAACAGAAGCAACTACGCAAGGAGCGCGAGTTGTCGCGCCGACAGCCGAACATGCCGCGTGTCGGCGGGTGCCCCGAAGTAATCGTGCAAACTTCGACGATATTCGCGGTTTTCTCGCATTCTCGGCGGGGTTTGCACGATAAGTTCACGGGCGGGCGATGACGATCGCCACCCCGCCCACAGGGCGGTCTCTCGCAATCGGCGCGGCACCTGAGCATCACCGGACAGTCGCCGGCGATCGCTCCTCACTGCGAGTCACCGCGTCGGCCTTTCCCAGACGGTGCGGGTCGACAGGCCGAGATAGACGCAGGTTTCGTGAGATGTTGGCGGGCGGCGGGGTATCAGGTCGTTCAGGCAGGGGAAACGGGCGGCGGGGGTGGCGCGTAGGGCTTGTGCGATTGCCGCGTACCAGTGGGGGTCGCCGTGGATCGCAGGTGCCGATGATGTTCGTGGAATGCGTTGTGGCAGAGAAGGTGTCATACGTCGTTCCTTGTCGGGCGGGATGGCGCGCGCGGCATTGCGGAGCGGGACGCTGCGATGGCGGCGTGGTGCCGTGGTGGCGCGTTGCGATGGCGGCGCGTTGCGGTAGTGGGGAGTTGCGGTAGTGGGGAGTTGCGGTGGCCTGCGGGGTCGGGAGGGGACCCCGCAGGCACCTCAGGCCCGCTCGCGCCACTCGGTGGGGAGTGTGGATGGTGGCGTCGAAACATCCTGCGAGCGGGACGTTTTCATTGTCCGGCCGGTGCTGCAAGCGGCGCATTCGGCAGTGGTCGCGGCGTCGGGGTCGTGGCCGAGGGTTGTGAGGATGTTGCGGCAGCCGCTGAGCATCTCGCAGGTGTGCGGGGTGCAGTCGGCGTGGCGTTCGGCGTGGATCTCACGGTGCATCCGCTCGGGGGAGATCGGGTTGGCGAGCGGGCCGTGGAAGACGGGATTGGTCATGCTCAGATCCCGAAGTGCGGGCGGTCGGCGGGGTGCATGGCGCCCGTCGCGACGAGCCAGAGTTTGGCCTGTAACTTTCTGGCGCACACCGTGATCGGGCAGTCGAGATGGTCCTGCATGATGCGGTGAGCGAGCGTGGTGGTCATGGTCGGCAGGGCGCTGTGGATGATCGGTCGCAAACCGTGCACGGGAGAACACCTCCGGACATCGTCGGGGCACCAGCGGACATACGGCTGGTGGTACTCCCGATGGCCGGGGCCATTTTTCGGCCATTACCTTGCGGCGTCGGTGCTACGCGGTAATGTCTCGTCGGTATCATCACGGGTGTAGTCGCATCCAGGGGCAACGGTTGTGCGACTTGCCGATTCGAGTTTCCCGGCCATCGGGGTGGCTCAAGAAGACCACCGAATGAGCCGGCGGGACAATAGCGCCATGCATATGCAACGAAGGTTCTGCGACGGCCCAGAGCGGTTCGCACGGGGGTAGCCGATTTCTTTCCTCGTGCAAACGGCGACCGCTCACGATGCAAACGAGGAATCCGTGACGAACATCGGTGAGGACAGCTCGACCACTCTGCCCCGGCGGCAATTGGGGAGGTATCTCAAGGAGGCCCGACTCGGCGTCGGCCTGCGGTTGGAAGATGTTGCGCCGCTGATGCAATGGTCGGCGAGCAAACTGTCTCGGCTCGAGGCCGGGAAGTCCCCGGCCATCCGCGTGCTCGATGTGGAGGCGCTGTGCCGCATTTACGACATCGACGATCCCGAGGTGTGTGCGGGGCTCATCGGCCTGGCGAAGCAGAGCACCGAGAAAAGTTGGTGGCAGGCATTCGATGATGTGATCACCGGAAACTTCGATTTGTACGTCGGATTGGAGTCGTCGTCGGAGAAACTGTCGATCTTCCAACCCCATATCGTCGCTGGACTCCTACAAATACCGGCCTACGCTCGGGCAATTGAACTGGGTTACTACTCCGACATCAACGAGCAGGAGCTGGAACGGCGAATCCAGCTACGCGTCAAGCGCCAGATGTTGCTGACCCGGAAGGTCAAACCGGTCATGGTCGATTTCGTCATCCATGAATCGGTACTGCACACCGTTGTGGGCAGCGGAAAGATCATGGCGGCACAATGCCATCATCTGGCAAATCTTCCGGCTAACGTCACGGTGAGAGTGCTGCCCTACGAGACCGGATTTCCCGCAGGTCTCCCGACAGGTCCGTTTGCCATCCTCGACTTCGGCACCGACTCGAAGGGACGCGAACTGTCTCCGACAGTCGTGTACATCGAATCCTTTGCGGGCGATCTATATCTCGAGCGCGCAAAGGACGTCGCCAGGTATCGTCAGGCGTACAGCGTCATTCGGGATGCGGCGCACGACGTTGCAGAGAGCAAGCGCCGACTGCGGCAGATAGCAAGGGAGCACGAACGGTGAACCTGGACCTAGCCGGCGCCAAGTGGTTCAAATCCAGCCGCAGCGGGGGCGGCAAAGAGTGCGTGGAGACCGCGTTCCTCGACAACGGTCATGTAGGCGTCCGCGACTCCAAGAACCCCACCGGCCCCGCCCTCGTCTTCACCCCTGCCGAATGGGACGCCTTCACCACCGACCTCCGCAACGGCACGCTCGACGCCTGAGCCCGGCTTTCGACAGGTCCACATTTCCTCCTGCGGCGCACGGGAATTCGATCCGAAGACAGATCGCATCCTGCAGCAGCCGCATCGCGAGGGCTTCGTCATTCTCTGCCGACCGATACCGGCAGGAGCACGTCACTCCGCGCAGCCTCCGTTGTGATCGCGACCACAACAGAGGTCGCTCGACTTGACCCCACCCTTTGCATATTGCAACTCTTGTCTAATGCAAAGCCATGAGGAGACCGCCGCGTCGGCCGCCGACGCCGCGCCCGCACAGAGCACCACCGCCGAGATCGCGGCACTGGAAGCGCTGACCCGGATGCTGGTTTCCATCGCCTGGGACAGCGCCCACGCCGCACCTCCCGGCGTCACCTTTCCGCAGATGCGCTTCCTGCTGATCCTGCAGGCCCTCGGCCGGGTGTCGTCGTCGCGGCTGGCCGCCGCCCTCGGCGTCAACGCCTCCTCGGTGACGCGACTGGCCGACAAACTCGAGGGCCGCGGATACGTGGCGCGAGGAACCGATGCGCACAACCGCAGCGTGGTCACCATCGAGGTCACCACCGCCGGGCAGGCGGTGGTCGACCAGGTGCTGCAGCGGCGGAAAGTCGCCTTCGGGTCCTTGCTCGACGAGCTCACTCCCGAGGCGCGCGACCGCGTGATCGTCGCGGCGCGGGACTTGGTGCAGGCCGCCGCCACCACGCCTTTCGTCACCGCCACCGGGCCGGGGTCGTTATGAGCGCCGGGCATTCGCGCGCAACACATCTGGGTGATTTCCAGGTCACGCCGCGACTGCTGCTGATCGCCGGACTCGCGATACCGGTCGGCGGAGCGGCCGCGGGGGCCGCCTACGCGCTGCTGAAGCTGATCGGCTTCATCACGAATCTCGTGTTCTATCAACGCCTCAGCACCGAGATGGTCGCACCGGGCGCGACCCATCACCCGTGGTGGCTGGTGCTGAGCGCACCGGTCGTCGGCGGCCTGATCATCGGGGTGATGGCGCGCTACGGCTCGGAGAAGATTCGCGGCCACGGCATGCCGGAGGCGATCGAGGCCATTCTCACCGGCGGGTCCCGGGTGCAACCGCGGGTGGCGCTGCTCAAGCCGGCTTCGGCGGCGATCAGCATCGGCTCGGGCGGGCCGTTCGGCGCCGAGGGGCCGATCATCATGACCGGCGGCGCGGTCGGCTCGATTCTGGCGCAGTTGCTGAAACTGTCCGCGGACGAACGCAAGACACTGCTGGTCGCCGGTTCGGCGGCGGGTATGGCCGCGACCTTCAACGCCCCGCTCGCGGCGATTCTGCTCGCGGTGGAACTGCTGCTGTTCGAATGGCGGCCACGCAGTTTCGTTCCGGTGGTGGCCGCCGTGGTCACCGGCACCATCTGCCGCTGGGCGATGCTCGGCAACGGACCGGTCTTCGCGGTGGCGACCGACGGGCGCACTCCGGGCGCGCTGTCCGACGGCCTGGCGCTGATCCCCGGCATCACCGGCGGACTGCTGGCCATCGCCGCCACCGCGATGGTGTATTTCGCCGAGGACTCCTTCGCCAAACTTCCCGTGCACTGGATGTGGTGGCCCGCGATCGGCGGCCTGATCATCGGCATCGGCGGCCTGTTCGAACCGCGAGCGCTCGGCGTCGGCTACGACGTCATCGACCAGTTGCTCACCGGACATGCCACGCTGTCGCTGATCGTCGGCATTCTCGTGGTGAAAACGCTGATCTGGTCCCTCTCACTCGGCTCGGGCACCTCCGGCGGCGTGCTGGCGCCGGTGTTCATGATCGGCGCGGCGCTCGGCGCCGCCGAGGGCGGATTGCTGCCGCACGTCACCGCCGGCTTCTGGGCCATGTGCGGACTGGCCGCGGTCGTGGGTGGTGTGATGCGCTCACCGCTGACGGGCATCGTCTTCACCTGTGAACTCACCCATGCCTGGAACGACGTGCTGCCGCTGGCGGTGGCCTCGGTCTCGGCGTACGCGGTGTCGGTACTGCTGCTCAAGCGTTCGGTGCTGACCGAGAAGATCGCCCGCCGCCGACTGCATCTGACCCGCGAATACACCACCGATCCGCTGGAGACGTTCTTCACCCACGAGGTGATGACCGCCGATCCGCTGGTGCTCGGAATCGACGATCTCATCGACCCGATCCTGCCGCAGACCCACTACGCCGGGCTCTACCCCGTGGTCGACGGTTCCGGCGCGCTGGTCGGCGTGACCACCCGTCAGGTGCTGCAGAACTGCCTCGGCACCACGGTCGCGGCCGCCACCCTGAGCATCCGGACCTCGGTCCATCCGGACAACACCCTGCGCGAGGTGGCCAACGCACTCGCGCTGGCGCACGTGACGGCAGCACCCGTGGTCGCGCGCGACGATCCGAACAGGTTGTGCGGCATCGTCACTCTCGAACAACTGTTGCACGCCCGCCGCCGCGACCTGCACGAGGAACACCACCGCGAACGCCTGCTGGTCGTTCGCGAGGAACCAGCTGCCGAGGACGACAAGGTCACCGTCGCCTGAGCGGCGTCAGCTCGACCCGAGCCCGGAGCGTGTGGATGCGCGGCTCGGCGACGTTCGCGTGGAACACTCACGCTGTGAGCGAGTCGTTCGGGCGGCGAGTGGGTTTCGTGGCGAACCTCGGGCCGGGGTGGTTCGCCTCGGTGATGGCGACCGGCATCGTCTCGCGGGCCGTCGGCTCGGCGGGGTGGGAATGGGGCGGCACCGCCCTGCTGATCATCGGCCTGATCGCCTATGCCGTGCTCGTGGTGGCGACCCTGCTGCGCATCGCGTTCTTCCGCGACCGCGTGATCGGCGACGCGGTGAATCCCGCGACCGGCTTCACCTATCTCGCCTTCGTCGCCGGCACCGCGGTGTTGTCGGCGGGGCTCTCGCGACACGCCTGGGCGGGTGCGGCGCTGGCCTTGTTGCTGGTGGCGACGGTCGCGTGGGCGGTACTCGTCTACGCGATTCCGGCGTTGCTGATGGTGCACCACGGCGCGCCCACCGCGGTGACCGGAGCCAACGGCACCTGGTTCCTGTGGGTGGTCGGCACGCAATCGCTCGCGGTGGCCGCCACCGCGCTGCCGCAGCCTTGGGGTCAGCGTTTCGCGGTGCCGGCGCTGCTGTGCTGGTCGGTCGGCGTGGTGCTCTACGGCATCGTGGCGACGGTGGTGCTGGGCACCCTGTTCGGCACGTCGCTGACCGCGCAGCTGCTGGCGCCCACCTATTGGATCTTCATGGGCGCCACCGCGATCAGCGTGCTGGCCGGCACCCAGATCATGGATCAGAGTTCGGTGGCGTTGATCGCGACGGTACGGCCCATGCTCGAGGGTTCGACGCTGGTGCTGTGGGCCTTCGGCAGCTGGCTGGTGCCGCTGCTGCTGGCGGCCGGCATCTGGCGGCATCTGGTCCGGCACTTCGGGCTGAGCTACGAACCCGGCCTGTGGAGCATCGTGTTTCCCGTGGGCATGTACGGCGTGGGAACCGCCGAACTGGGCAAGGCCACCGGCGAACAATGGATGGTCGCCTTCGGACACGGTGAGGCGTGGGTGGCGCTGGCGGTGTGGGCGGCCACCGCGGCCGATCTGGTCGTCACGCTGATCCGCCGCCGGCGTAGCCGGGAATCCGTAGGCTGAGCTCGCGATCTCCTACCGCACGGTAGCCTGGTTCGCGAAGTACGATCCGGCGGGAGGAGCCGGAGCAATGGAACGGGAGATTCACGGTGACCTCGCGGGAGGATTTCCTGCGCCGCGTGCGCGATGCCCTCGAGGCGCTACCCAATGACGAACGTATGGTGCCGGTGCCGCGCAACTATCAGCGCAACGCCCCGGTCCCCTCGGCCGAGGACCAGGCCGAGATCGTCGAACTGTTCATCGATCGCCTCAAACATCATGGCGCCCAGGTCCATCGGGTCGGCCCGGAGGAGATTCCGGGGGCGATCGACTCGGCCCTGCGGGCCCACGGCGCCCGCTCGGCGCTGGCGCCCGACGGGCTGCCCGAACATTGGCTGCGGCGCTGGGAACTGACGGGCGAACACCGTGTCCTCGACGATCAACCGCACCTGTCGATTCTCGATCGCGAACGTAGCGATGCCGTGGTCACCGGGTGCGCCGGCGCGGTGGCCGACGCCGGCACCCTGATTCTCGACGGCGGACCGGGACAGTGCCGCCGCGATGCCGCCGTCCTGGCCGACTGTCACATCTGCGTGGTCCGCGTCGAGCAGATCGACTACTCACTGCCGCAGGTCCTGGACAAACTGGACCCGCGCCGATCCATCACGTGGTTCGGCGGGCCGACCGCCATGACCGATCCGGAGGCCGATTCCGGCAAGGTCGGCGGTGTCATCGAGGAGACCGAGCGACGCCTGGTCGTCGTCATCGTCGGTTGATCGACGGGCCCTATTCCCTTCCCACACACCTTCCCTGCCCCACAAGCGCTCGTTAAGGGCGCGGCAAGCGCACCCCGGCATTGTCGTCCTCGACACCGGGAGTGCTCCTGCCGCGAGAGGGGGCGGCAGGATCACCCACCGGCGCAACCGAGCCGATCCGCTCGGTCTGTCGACGAGGGGTGACAGACCGGGCGGATCGGCTGTGTATGCGGCAGCGGCGACCGGCGCCGACCGCCGATATCGATTTCGGCAGCGGCGCCGATGTCCGACTCGAGGAATGATGGGGGTATGGAAACTGCGGTCGCCTTCGTTCTGGCTTGCCTGATCTACTGGTGGGGCTTGATCTGACCGATCGGCGCCCCACCGGGCAGCACCTCGCCGGGCCGACCACCGGCGAGCGGGTACCTCAGCGGCCGGTGGGCAGGTTCGCCCCGCCGGTCACGTCGAGCACCACGCCGCTGACGAAGCCGTTGGTGGCGATCATGTGCACGGCCCGGGCCAGTTCCTCCGGGTCGCCTACGCGCCCGACGGGTGTGGTGGCGGCGAGGCCGTCGAAGAGGGTGCGGCGGCGTTCCTCCGGCACCCGATCCCACCATTCGGTGTCGATGACGCCGGGGGCTACCGCGTTGACCCGCAGCGGGGCGAGTTCGACCGCCAGCGGAGGCACCATGGCGTTCAGCGCCCCGTTGATCGCGGCCAGTCCGGCGGTGCCGGGGAAGGCGGCATGCGCCGACGCGGCGGTGATCAGGGTGATCGATCCGTTCGAAACCAGATGCGGCAGAGCCGCTTTCACGATTTTCACCTGCGGCCAGAACTTACCGTCGAACCCCTCCACCAAGTGGTCGAGATCGAGTTCGGCGAACGGACCGCTGCCCGCCGAACCGCTGACCGCGATGACGAGGTGGTCGATGCTGCCGGACTGCGCGAAGAATGCCGCGATCTGCTCGCCGTCGGTCGCGTCCATCCGGTAGCCGCTGGTCTTGCCACCCAGCCGTGCCACCGCCGCGTCGAGTTTGTCCTGGCTGCGGCCGGTGACGACGACCTCGGCGCCCTCGTTCGCGAACAGCGCGGCGGTGGCCGCACCGATTCCGGAACTACCGCCCATGACGACGACGCGCGGGATGCCGGTGCTGGAAGCGCTCATTGCTACTGTTCCTGTCCTGTACAGTTTGTCGAGACTGACAGTCTCGACAACGAGCGTAGCGGGTGTGGTATTCCCGCGCACCGCCACCGCTGGGAGGTAGACCATGGGACCACCACCGCGGCAACCGGATTCGCCCCCACCCGAACGCGCGCACACCGGCCGGCGCCGGAACGAGGCAACCCACCGCGCGATTCTGGACGCCGCCCTCGCCCAGCTCGCCACCTCCGACGGCGGGTCGGTCACGGTCGATTCCATCGCCGCCGCGGCCGGGGTCGGCAAGCAGACGATCTACCGCTGGTGGCCGTCGAAGGGTGCGGTGCTGCTCGAAGCCCTGCTCGAACGCGCTCGCCAAGAGGTGCCGACCCCGGACACCGGCTCGGTGCGCACCGACCTGCTGGCCGTCGCGGATTCGACTTTCACCGGTGCCCAGGGGGATTCGACCGCCCCAGCGTTGCGCGCGCTGGTGCGCGAGGCCGCCCGCGACCCCCACCTCGCCGAATTACTCCAGGAGTTCACCGCCGCCCGCCGCGCCGCCGCGCGCGACATTCTCGAGCGGGCGATCACGCGTGGCGAACTGCCCGGCGATACGGATGCGGACCTCTTGGTGGATCTGCTGTACGGCCTGTTCTGGTACCGCTTCCTGCTCGGCCATGCCCCGCTCGACCACACCACGGCGGCACGGCTCGTCGACATCCTGCTCCCGCCCGCGGTTGACACTTCTCACACACCCGGAGATGAGTCAGCGGATCCGATCCCACGGATCGAAACCCGCTGACGGAAGGCCTGTTCACGATGTGGCCGGCCCGCACCGAAATCCGATGCGGGCCGCGGATGTCGTCCTGGTCAGCTGTTGCCGTTCAGACCGGCGCGCACACCTTCCTCGATGCGCTTGCCGATCTCCGGATCGACGTTCTTCCAGTAGTCGAACACCCGGCTCAGCACCGGTTCGCGCACGCCGCCGAGCACATGCCCGACCACGTTGTCCACCAGGCGCTCTCGCTGTTCGTCGTTGAAGACCTCACGCACCAGCGTGCCCGGCTGCGCCCAGTCGCTGTCCTCGGCGTGCTGAACGTAGCCGGCCCGCACCTGCTCTGGCTCGAAACTCCACGCCGCCTCCTCCGGGGCCGCGGCCGCGTCGGCATGTGGGCCACCGAACGAATTCGGTGCGTACACAGGCACTTCCGGCGCGTTGAAGTCGTAGCGCATGGCGCCCTCCTTGGAATAGGAGTTCACCTCGGCCGCACGCGCGCGGTTCGGCGGCAGCTGGTGGTAGTTGGTGCCGATGCGGTAGCGATGAGCGTCGGCATAGGCGAAGACCCGGCCCAGCAACATCTTGTCCGGCGAATAGCCGATGCCCGGCACGATCGCCGACGGCTCGAATGCGGCCTGTTCGATCTCGACGAAGTAGTTGCTCGGGTTGCGGTTCAGCGTCCAGGTACCGACCTCGATCAGCGGGTAGTCCTTGTGCGACCACACCTTGGTCAGATCGAACGGGTTGAAGCGGTAGTTCGCCGCCTCACCCACCGACATGATCTGCACATACAGAGTCCAGCTGGGGAACTCACCGCGTTCGATCGCCTCCCACAGATCCTGGCGGTGATAGTCGGGATCGGTGCCGGCCAGCCGATCGGCCTCGGCCTGGGTCAGGAATTCGATGCCCTGATCGGTCTTGAAGTGGTACTTCACCCAGAACCGTTCACCCTCGGCGTTGATCCACTGATAGGTGTGCGAGCCGTAGCCGTTCATATGGCGGTAGGTCTTGGGAATACCGCGGTCGCCCATCAGCCAGGTCACCTGATGCGCCGATTCCGGGCGCAGGGTCCAGAAGTCCCACTGCATGTTGTGATCGCGAAGACCGTTGCCCGGCAACCGCTTCTGCGAACGGATGAAGTCGGGGAACTTGATCGGATCCTTGATGAAGAACACCGGGGTGTTGTTGCCGACCAGGTCGTAGTTGCCGTCCGGGGTGTAGAACTTGACCGCGAAGCCGCGCGGATCGCGCCAGGTGTCGGGGCTGCCCTGCTCGCCGGCGACGGTGGAGAACCGCACCAGCGACTCGGTCCGCGCACCCGGCTGGAACAGCTTCGCCTTGGTGTAGCGGCTGACGTCGTTGGTGACGACGAGCTCACCGAAGGCCCCCGCACCCTTGGCGTGCACGATCCGCTCCGGCACCCGCTCCCGGTTGAACTGGGCGAGCTTCTCGATCAGATAGTGGTCGTGCAGCAGAATCGGGCCCTCGGTCCCGGCGGTCAGCGATTCGTTGTCGCTGGGGACCGGAGTGCCGGTGTTGGTAGTGGTCGGCCCACTGATCGGCCCACTGATCGGCTTTGTCATCGCAGCCTCCTGTTTCTGCTGTCGCCCGGGATGTCCGGGCTATCGGGATGGCGCGTCGTCACCGCGACGGCATTGCGGGCAGAGTCCCCAGAACACGACCTCGGCTTCGTCGATCGTGAACCCGTGCGCGTCCGACGGGTCGAGGCAGGGGGCACGGCCCACGGCACAGTCCACGTCCACGACCGTGCCGCAGTTCCTGCACACCAGATGGTGATGGTTGTCGGCGATGCGGGTTTCGTACCGGGCCGGCGAACCGGCCGGTTCGATCCGGCGCAGCAGGCCGGCGCCGACACAGGCGTGCAGTACGTCGTACACAGCCTGTGTCGACACCGAACCCAGCTGCTGCCGGACCGCGGCGGCCACCCTGTCTGCATCCGAATGCGGATGGGCGGCAACCGCTTCCAGCACCGCCACCCGCGGGCGGGTGACCCGCAGACCGGCCGCGCGCAATCGTTCGCGCGGATCGAAACCACCGGTGTGCATGAACCCAGTCTGCCCGTTTTCTGGAATAAGTCAAGAAAAGACCGAAAGGGACGTTTTGCGGGAGTGCCGCGCACGACGCCGCCGGGCTCACGCTCGGCGGCGTCCCCCTGCGCGGAGCGGACCCGGCGTTCGACCGAAAACCGCGACACCGATTCCGATTTGGTTGCGGCGGTTGCGTGTTGGGCACCACCACGAATGCCGGTGGTTAACCTCGGCTCATGGGACGCCTCCAGGGCTGGGTGATCGGGGTTCTCGTCGTCGTACTGATCGGTGGTACCTGCGCCACCGCGGTCCCGGCGCGCGCGGAGAGTGCCCAGACCTGCGCGGTCTCGTCCGGACGCGGATTCGAACGAGCCACACCGGAATCGGCGGGCCTGGACGCGGCGCGGCTGGCTTCTGCCCTGCGGTTCGCCGACGAACGGAACCGGCTGAACGTCAAGATCTTCCGGCACAACTGCCTGATCGGAACCGGCGCGCACAACGACGCCACCGATACGACGCCGTGGAATATCTGGAGCGTCACCAAGAGCGTGGTCTCGCTGATCGCCGGAATCGCGTGGGATCAGGGCAAACTCGATATCGACGCGCCGATCGACCGCTATCTGCCGCCCGGTCTCGGCGACGCCGCCCACCGCGCGATCACCGTCGAGGATTTGCTGACCGAGCGCTCGGGCCTGCGTGTCGGAGTGATCAACGAGGGGATCTCCGGGGTGGTGCCGATCGATCCGAACAGTGCCGTGCAGGCGCTCGGGGTCCCGCTCGACAATCCGCCCGGCACCCGGTTCTCCTACAGTCAGCGCAACGTCGATCTGCTGTCGTACGTGATCGAACTGGCCGTCGGCGAACCACTGCAGCAGTTCGCGCAGCGGGAATTGTTCTCTCCCTTGGGTATCCAGCGTAGCGATTACTACTGGGCCCGCGACCGTTCCGGTCACACCTACGGCTACGCGCACCTGATGATCCCGCCGGACGATCTCGCCAAGATCGCCCAGCTGGTCGCCGGCCACGGCGACTGGAAGGGGGTGCAGGTGGTCTCGGCCGATTATCTGCACCGCGCCCAGCAGACGGGCCCGGGCCGCGAATGTTACGGCTATCTGTTCTGGGGCCGCCCCGGATGTATCGAGATACCGTCGTTCCTGCCCCCGGATGTGTTCGCGATGTCCGGGCTCGGGCTGCAGGACGTCTTCTTCATCCCGAGCCTGGATCTCACCGTGGTGTGGACCGGCGTCTTCGGCAACCACAGCAGCGGCGGGCCGACCGGCATCCTGCAGAACCTGACCGAGCTGACCTGGGAATTTTTCCGCAGGCTGCTGGGCGCCTTCCAGCAACCGCCGATTCCGGACCCCGGTCCCTATGTCGAACCACCGGTCACCCTGGACCCCCGCGCGTTCTTCGATCCGTACATCACGCTGGCGATTTTCGGAGTCGGGCCCGACGCCTATCCCGGCTGTTCGGTGCTGTCCTGTGTGAACACCCCACTGGCACCGCCGTTCTCGGATGCCCCGCCGGGGTGCGCTCTACTGGTCTGCCTCGGGCCCGATCCCCGCACACCGGGCATCCGCTGACGTAGCGGCATCGATGAATGAGAGGCGACCGGCCGCGGTCAGCCGGCGATCCGCGCGATCCGCGCGGTATCCATATAATCCCGGAACAGGGTCACTTCCCCGTCCCGCACGTGCACCACGTTCACCGAGGTGCGAACTCGCGCTCGCGGCGCGCCCGGCAGCGTCATATCCACCTCGTTTTCCACGAAAAGCACTCCGTCCGAGCTGGATTCGTAAACCGTGGGATAGACCCCGTGCACCTCGACACCCGACCGGCCCGACCAGCGTTGCGCGAGGTGTTCGCGGATCGCCTCCCGCCCCTCGAGCCGCTCCGGCATCCCCGGAATCGGGAACGGGATCTCGAATACCGCATCGGGGGCGAGCGCCGCGACGAAGGCGTCGGCATCACGCGCCGGCAACGTCGCGAACAGGTCCTCGACCACCTGGCGGGCACTGCGCACCGAACTCGAAACCATGACAAACTCCCTCTGTTAGAAGCGGAACGTACGACCCGTTTATAATCCGGAACGCACGCCCCGTTTGTCAACGGATAACCGGGTAGACTCGCGCTGTGGCGGAGAAACAGTTAGTGGACCCGGCGGCCGAACCGCGCCGCGCCCTGCGCGCCGACGCCCGCCGCAACCGGGAGCGCGTACTCGCTGCCGCCAGGGAAGCCTTTGCCGCCGAAGGTATTTCGGTCCCGCTGGACGAGATCGCGCGCCGCGCCGGAGTGGGACCCGGCACCGTCTACCGCCACTTCCCCACCAAGGAAGCCCTGTTCCACGCCGCCATCGTCGACAACATCGAGCGAATGGTCGACTACGCGCGCGGACTCGAAGCCGCCGACGATCCGGGGGCCGCCTTCTTCGACCTGCTGGACCACATGGTCGCCGAGGGTGGGGTCAAGCGCGATCTCGCAGATGCGCTGGGCGGTCACCAGTCGATCGAAATCACCGGCCCCACAAAGGAATTCCAGGCCGCGATCGCCCGGTTGCTGCGGCGCGCCCAGGATTGCGGCGCGATCCGCGACGATATCGACTTCGACGATCTGATGCGGGTGCTGAAGGGCGCCTTCGCGGGCACGCACACTGCTACCGGCGAGCAGCGAGCCCGCGCTTTCGCCGTCGTCTTCGACGGACTCCGGGCCCGCAGCGAACCGGCCGGCTGAGCCTCCGAACGCGACCGGCTGAGCGCCCGCAAGGAAAACGGGCCGCCCGCAATCGGACGGCCCGTTCGAAAATGCAGTGTCAGCGCTGCGCGAGCAGAACTTCCGCGATCTGAATGGTGTTGAGCGCGGCGCCCTTTCGCAGGTTGTCACCCGAGACGAACAGCGCCAGGCCACGCCCCTCCGGCACGCCCGGATCCTGGCGGATCCGGCCCACCAGCGACTCGTCCTTACCGGACGCTTCCAGCGGCGTCGGAACGTCGACCAGTTTCACACCGGCCGCGTCGGCGAGCAGTTGCTTCGCCCGCTCCACCGAGAGCGGCCGCGCGAATTCGGCATTGATCGACAACGAATGCCCGGTGAAGACCGGCACGCGCACACAGGTACCGCTGACCAGCAGGTCGGGCAGACCGAGAATCTTGCGGCTCTCGTTGCGCAGCTTCTGGTCCTCGTCGGTTTCACCGGAACCGTCGTCGACGAGCGAACCCGCCAGCGGCAGCACGTTGAACGCGATCGGCGCGACGTACTTGTTCGGCGCGGGGAACTGCAGGGCGCTGCCGTCGTGGGTCAGCTTCTCGGCGTCCCCGATCACCGCGCGGGCCTGCGTGGCCAGCTCCTCCACACCGGCCAGCCCACTCCCGGAGACGGCCTGGTAGCTGGAGACGATCAGTCGCTGGAGTCCGGCCTCGTCGTGCAAGGGCTTGAGCACCGGCATGGCGGCCATAGTGGTGCAGTTCGGATTGGCGATGATGCCCTTGACCAGATTGCGGGTCTGTTCGGGATTCACCTCGCTGACCACCAGCGGCACCTCGGGGTCCTTGCGCCACGCCGAGGAGTTGTCGATGACGGTCACGCCCGCGGCCGCGAACCGCGGCGCCTGCACCCGGGACATGCTGGCGCCTGCGGAGAACAGGGCGATATCCAGTCCGGACGGATCCGCGGTCTCGGTGTCCTCGACCACGATCTCGCCGCCGCGCCAGGGCAACTTCTTCCCGGCCGAACGCGCCGAGGCGAAGAATCGCACCTCGTCGGCGGGAAAGTCGCGCTCCTCCAGCAGTTTTCGCATGACGGCGCCGACCTGCCCGGTCGCACCGACCACACCTACGCGTACACCCATGGTTTATCGCCCCGATCCCGCGTGCACGACCGCGACCTCGTCGCCGCCCAGGTCGAACGCCTTGTGCAGCACCTGCACGGCGCCGTCCAGCTCGGTGTCCTTGACCAGCACGGAGATGCGAATCTCGGAGGTGGAGATGAGGTCGATGTTGATACCGGCCTTGGCCAGCGCCTCACAGAAGGTGGCGGTGACGCCGGGGTGGCTCTTCATACCCGCGCCGACGAGGGAGACCTTGCCGATGTGGTCGTCGTAGAGAACCTGGCTGAAGCCCAGTTCGCTCTGGCGCTTGGTCAGGAACTCCACCGCGCGCGGCCCGTCGGCCTTGGGCAGGGTGAAGGTGATGTCGGTCTTACCCGTCTCGACCTTGGAGATGTTCTGCAACACCATGTCGATGTTGATCTCGGCGTCGGCGATGGCCCGGAACACCTTGGCCGCATAGCCCGGCTCGTCCGGCAGGGCCACCACGGTCACCTTGGCCTCGCTGCGATCGTGCGCGACGCCGGTGAGAATTGCGTCCTCCAAGGGGATGTCCTCCATCGATCCGTAGATATAGGTGCCCTTGCGGTCGGTATAGGACGACCGCACATGCACCGGAACGTTGTAGCGGCGGGCGTATTCGACGCAGCGCAGCATCAGCACCTTGGCGCCGGTGGCGGCCAGCTCGAGCATTTCCTCGAAGCTCACCTGCTCCAGCTTCTGCGCATCCGGCACGATCCGCGGATCGGCGGTGAACACGCCGTCGACGTCGGTGTAGATCTCGCAGACGTCGGCCTCGAGCGCGGCGGCCAGGGCGACCGCGGTGGTGTCGGAGCCGCCGCGGCCCAGCGTGGTGATGTCGCGGCTGTCCTGCGAGACGCCCTGGAAGCCCGCGACCAGCACGATCAAGCCCTCGTCGAGCGCATCGCGGACCCGGGAGGGAGTCACGTCGATGATGCGGGCGTTGCCGTGGGTGCCGGTGGTGATGACTCCCGCCTGGGAACCGGTGAACGACCGGGCCTCGGCGCCGAGCGAGTGAATCGCCATGGCCACCAACGCATTCGAGATGCGCTCACCGGAGGTCAGCAGCATGTCGAGTTCGCGGGCCGGCGGCGCGGGCGCCACCTGCTGGGCCAGGTCGAGCAGTTCGTCGGTGGTGTCACCCATTGCCGAGCACACGACGACCACGTCGTGCCCCTGCTTCTTCGTCTCGACGATCCGCTCAGCGACGCGCCGGATCCGCTCGGCAGACTCGAGCGAAGATCCTCCGTACTTCTGAACGACGAGAGCCACAGTGGGGTCCTCCAAGATCGACTAGCTGCTGTTACAGCCAATAAGACTACCGATCGGAGTCCGCTCGGTGGCGGGCTACCTCCGAGCGGCCACCGGGATCGGGCGGCCCGGCCCACCGAATTCGCCACGCCGACCAGCGGCGATCCCGTTCCGGAGCGGCGGTACGGTGCGCGGTCGCGGCGGCAGAGCCCGTGCGGCGCATCGGAATCGGCGCGCACAGCCCCGTTCATCAGCGGTTTTCCGGGTCCGCCGGCGCCCGGCGCCCGGTCCCGGCACAACAGCCGGCGTACCGGTGTGAGTAATCACACCGACCGGTTTAGCACCCGGTCGGCGAACCCCTTCGCGCGAGTCGACGATGCACGCCGCGGCGAAAGCGCACGATGGGCCTATGAAGAGCATCGAAATCGAGCTGCACACCGGCGATCGGGAGGTCGTGCACGACCTGACGCCGCAGTGCGCCACGTTTCTGCGCGAGGCCGGCGGCGGCGACGGATTGCTGCACGTCTTCGTCCCGCACGCCACCGCCGGCGTGGCCCTGATCGAGCTCGGCGCGGGCAGCGACGACGATCTGCTGCGCGCCCTGCGCGACCTGCTGCCCGCCGATGATCGCTGGCGCCACGCCCACGGCTCGCGCGGGCACGGCCGCTCGCACGTCATGCCCGCGCTGATCGCCCCCTACGCCACCGTGCCGGTCCTGGGCGGCGAGCTGACCCTGGGCACCTGGCAGTCGATCGCCTTCGTGGACCTCAACGTCGACAACCCGATTCGCCGGGTGCGCCTGTCCTTCCTGCGCGACGCCGGTTGATCGCGGCCGCCTACCGGCGGGGCACGTCAGCCGCGCTCGAACCAGGTGATCTGCGCGCCGTTGCCGAATTCGCGGCGTTGCACCGGCGTGAACGCGGTCGGCCGGAAGTTGCCGGTGAACGCGCTGATGCCGGCGCCCGCGACCACCGGATAACTCTTGATGATCAACTCGTCGATCTCGTCGACGAGCGCGCCGGCCAGTTGTCCCCCGCCGCACAGCCAGATGTCCTTGCCGTCCTGCTGCTTCAGGCGACGCACCAGGGCTACCGGATCGCTCGGAACCAGCTCGACCTCCGGATCGTCGACGCGATCGAGCGTGGCCGAGACGACGTACTGCTTCAGATGGGGATAGGGGCTGGCGATGCCGGCCGACAGCGCGGGTTCGTAGGTGCCGCGCCCCATGAGGATCGTGTCCCATTCCTTGTTGGGTTCGTCCACGGCCATTCCGAAGTGCGGGCGAATGTGCGCGGGAACCGACTCCGGATAGCGCCCATTGACGAATTCCGCCATGTCCTCGGCCACGGGATAGAAGTCGTACTCCCCACCCGGCCCGGCGATGTAGCCGTCGAGCGAGACGCCGACGAAGTAGAGGAGCTTTCGCATACCGATACCGCCTTGTTTGTTGCACTCTAACTGTAGTGGTTGAAACATAGTACTACAGCTAGAGTGGTGTCAAGCGGATTAGAAAGTTGCCGCGCGCCGATTCGGATGGATCGCAAGGATTAGCGATTCGGGCGGCTGGGAACTATGACATTGACTTGTGAGCAGTATCACATCAAACGATAATGGCGGTCATGCAGGCGCATGTAGGTGATCACATTCTCGTCCACAGCAATGCTGTGGGAATGCCCGAACGCACCGGCGAAATCATCGAGGCGCGCGGCATCGACGGCGCCCCGCCCTACGTCGTCCGGTTCGAGGACGGGCACGAAAGTCTGGTCTTTCCCGGGCCGGACTGGGAGGTCCTTCACCACCGGTAGCTGTGCGGACGAGGATCGTCAAGCCCCCTTTCCCACCCGGGGGCAGTCCCTTTTCGGGCAAGTGACCATGTGCCCGGCAATCGTCCGGCCATCGGCGGCACACCCCGACGTCGAGCACGCTGCCGACGGGCCCCGGCAGCGCGACCGCAAACCCGGCACGCCCGACCGAACCGAATCAGACTGGTCGGTCTCTGTAACTCCGGGAACAGACCACACGGTTGACGACCGCGTGTGACGGCGGAGACAATCGGCCGAAGCAGTGGAGGGCAAGACATGCGCACGAAGACCGATCACCGATTCATCATCGATGTCGAACCCGATCAGGTTCAGGAAGCATTGCTGGCCGTCGAGCGGATCCCCGAATGGTCGCCTGCGCACCGTGACGTGCGCGTCGCGACCCGCGACGAGTTCGACCGTCCCCGCCGCGTCTACGCCACGGTGACGACCCTCAACAACTCCGACCGTCAGGTCCTCGAATACACCTGCACCCCGGAACGCATCTCCTGGGAAGTGGTGGAGAGCGCCGCCGGTGGCGGTGGCAAGGGCTGGTTCGACATCGAGGAGACCGACGAGGGCACCGAGGTCTGGTACCACTCCGAGATCCATCTGCCCATCCCCGTCCCCGGTCTGCTACTCAAGCGCACGCTCTCGCGGGCCAACGACGAGGCCGTGCACAACCTCATCGAGTACATCGAGAAATTTCCCTTCGGCGAGAACTACGAGGTCGGCTGACCGAGAGGTTCGCCGTCGCGGGCGCTGACGTCGGCTTCCTGCCACGATGTGCGAATGACCGGTGTCAGACGCACACGTATTCAAGCGGTCACCGAGGACGCCTCGGTAACCCAGCTGGAACTCTTCTTCGACCTCGTCCTGGTCTTCGCCTTCACTCAGGTGACCGATCTGGCCGCGCACGACGTCACCGCCCTCAACATGCTGCGGGCCGCGCTGGTGCTGGCGGTGATGTGGTGGGTGTGGATCGCCTATGCCTGGCTGGGCAATGTGGTGAAGGCCGACGAGGGGGTGGCCCGGGTGGCGATGTTCGCGGCCATGGGCGCGGGACTCATCGTGGCCGAGGTGATTCCCGAGGCGTTCCACGACATGCCGGGCGGCTGGTACGGACCGCTCGTGTTCGCCATCGGTTACCTCGTGATCCGGCTGGTCCATCTGGCGATGTTCTGGCTGGCCAGTACCGAGGACCGGCAGTTGCGCGGGCAGGTGGGCCGCTGGGCCGGCGGCTCGATCACCATCGGCACCGCGCTGCTGATCGTGGCGGCCGTCGAACACGGCACCGTGCAGATCGTGCTGTGGATCGCGGCCATCGCCGGCGATATGGTCTGGACCTTCTTCGCCGGCAACGACTGGCGCGTGAATTCGGCCTCGCACTTCGCCGAGCGGCACGGCCTGATCGTGATCGTCGCGCTGGGCGAATCGATCGTCTCCATCGGCGTCGGCGTGGCCGGACTCCCGATCTCGTGGCCGATCACCGCGGGATCGCTGCTGGCACTGGCTGTTTCGGGCCTGCTGTGGTGGGCCTACTTCGACGTCGCGGCGACCGTCGTGGAACGCGCGATGACCGAGGCCTCGGGCTCGCGCCGGATCCAGATCGCGCGCAATTGCTACACCTTCTGGCATTTCCCGATGGTGGCCGGCATCGTCGCCATGTCGCTCGGATTGAAGAAGACGCTCAACTATCTCGGTGGGGCGGCCGGGCATACGCTGCACGATCGGCTGCGGGGCATTCCACTGTTCGCGCTCTACGGCGGCGTGGTGCTGTACCTGCTGGCGCTGGTGGGTTTCCGGCACTACGCGACCCGGGTGGTGCTGTGGCCGCGCCTGGTCACCGCGGCCGTGCTGATCGCGCTGGTGCCGCTGGCCGGGCAGCTGCCGGCGATGGCCGCACTCGGACTGCTGTGCACGGTGCTGACGGTGCTGATCGTCTGGGAGACAGTGCGTTACGCGCAACCGCGCGACGCGGTCCGGCACGCCCACTGAACCGGGTGCCGACTACCGCGATCCGAGATTCGGCGAAACACGCTGCTGCGGTTTGTGATCCACAGTTTCCGGCACGTGCCCGCCGTCGCGCACCGCGTCCCGCATCTGATTGATGTTCTCGCGCAGCACATCTCCGACCAGTTCGTCGGTGCGCGGGTCGGCCAGCACCTGGAAGACGATCCGGAAGCTGGCGTCGGCGATGCCGCGGATGATCTCCTCGTGGAAGGGCAGGTAGCGCACCCGCCCGACCGCCGGATCGTTCTTGATCAGTTCCAGGATCATGGCGTCGAGTTCGTCGCGGTTCTCCTCCAGCGCCGCGGCGATATTGCGGGTGTACCGGCCGCGGCGCAGCACATCGGCCACCTCCTCCAGCACGGCCATGGTGACCGGGCGCCGGACCGCGTCGACGATCACGGCGATCGAGCGGTTCACGACCGCGGCGGTGACCCGGTCACCGAAGGCCCGGTCGGCGACGCGCGCCAGCCGGACCAGGATCACGACGATGCGCAGCAATCGGAATCCCCGGAAGAACGGGCTGGTCACCGGGATCATGCCCAGGACCTCGTACCAATAGACGAACGGGTAGGTCCACGACCAGTCCGCCCGCCGCCAGCGCCACAGGAATTCGAGGGCGAACACCGCACAGATCGACGAGTCGACCACCACGATCACGTGATACGTGTGCTGCGGCACGGTGAAGAAGGTGATCCAGGTGACCAGACCCACCGAGACGACGGCGAGAGCCAGCATCAGCAGATCGGTCCACAGCGCCGGCGGCTTGCGCGGATACTGCTCGGGCAACGGTCCAGCCGGGTACTGCGCCACAACGGTCCCTTCCACATCGAACGGGTACCCGCCGAGAGTAGCGGCCCCGACGGCGCCGGGAAGCCGCCACGAGTGCCCGTGCGGCGCGAATCAGTGCCCGGCGCGGATGATCGCCTCGACGTTGCGTTCGGCCAGTGCGGTGATGGTCAGCGACGGATTGGCCGCGCCGGTGCTGCCCGGAATCGCCGCACCGTCGACTACGTACAGCCCGGGATAGCCGTTCACCCGGCCGTAGTTGTCGGTGGCCAGGCCCAGCACCGCACCGCCGAGGGGATGTGCGGTGAACGGGGCATTGGCGTCGTAGCCGAGCGCCTGGTAGTCGAACAGAGCCCCCGACCGTTCGGCGATGCGCTGGTCGACCGCGCGGCAGGCGGCCACGATCCGGTCCTGGGCCGCACGCGGCCAGCTCAGTGCGGCGGCGTTGCGCGCGGCGTCGTAGGTGATGCGAGCACGGGTCGGATCGATCACCAACCCGAGCGAGGCCAATGCGCCGGTCTCCAGCGGAATTCCGGGGATGTACCAGCTTTCCAGTGTCAGCGGCATACCGGATTCGTCGAAGATCCGGCTGGCACTCGGCACGCCCTGGCCCAGGCCCGAGAGCCGGCTCTCACCGCGGGCCAGCGCGACGTCGCCGTTGGTGCCCCAGCCGTCGCCGACATGTTCGTCCAGGTTGGGCAGTGCGCCGGTGGCGCGGGCGCGGACCAGCAGCTCGGTGGTGCCGATGGATCCGGCGCCGAGGAACAGCTTGTCGCAGGTGAGCGTCCGGGTGCCCAGCACCGCGCCGGTCGGGTCGAGCTTGGTGACCTGCAGGACGTAGCGGTCACCGTCGCGGCCGATGCTGTCCACCCGATGCCCCGCGAACACCGACGAGCGGCCGGTGGCATGCGCGTACTTCAGGTAGTTCTGGTTGAGGTCGAATTTCGCGCCGTTCGAATTACCGAGATTGCTGCGGGCCGCGGTGGCCGAGGCGCGCGTGGCACCGGCCAGTTCGGCACGAACCGTATCCCATTTGAAGATGGACTCGTTGGGCTGCGGCTCGTATCCGGCCGCGCGCACCTGCTCGTCCCACATTCGGGAATGGGTGAACGGGGAAGAATTGTAGATGTCGGCGGGCATGACCGACAGGTTGAGCATCTGCCGCACACGCGGATAGTAGGTGCGCTCCAACTCGGTGTAATCGACTGTGCCACCGAAGATCTCGTCGAAATGCCGGCGCTGCGGGGCGATCATGCACCCGGAGAAGACCACCGACCCGCCGCCCACGGCCGCCGCGCGCCACACATCGATGCCGTCGAATTCGGTGATATCCAGGACGCCGCCGAAATCGGCGAAACGCATGGCGACCTTGGTGACGCCGGTGAAGCTGGTGCGATGCCAGAAGCCGCGGCCGTCGGGCAGATCGTCACCGGTGAAGATCTCCCGCCACGGATCATTCGGCCAGCGCGACCCGCGCTCCAGCACGGTGTTGGCGATACCCGCCTCGGCCAGCCGCAACGCCGCGACCGCGGCGCCGAATCCGGATCCGATCACGATGGCTTCGGTATGCGCCGGAGGATCCGGCTGCGGGACGAAGATCTCGGAAACCCAGTTGCGGAACATCCCGTTCCACGCCGGATCGGCGGTGGCTGTTCCGGTCTCGCGCAACGCGCCCGTGGCACCCAGCAAAACCGCAGCACCGGCCGCCTGTAAAAAGGCACGTCTCCGCACCGGCCACCTCCCTCATCACGCATGGCCGCGCGCGAGATTACCGCCGAACTTCCTATCTCTCAACAGGATCGGCGCCAACGACCGCGCTGTTACATGCGCGATCGCTATATCACGTAGTAGAGGGTCTCAGGCGCGCAGACGTTCGCGACGCAGCCGGTCGACCTCGGGCAGGTCGAGCGGTTCCAGTTCGCGACCGCCGAGGGCCCGCGTGAGCAGGTGGTCGGCCAGTTCAGGGTTGCGGGCAAGTGCCGGGCCGTGCATGTAGGTGCCGATCACCGAGCCCTGCACCACTCCCTCGAGGCCGTCGCCCACACCGTTGCCGACGCCCTTGGTGACCCGGCCCAGTCCGGTCGCGTCCGCGCCGAGAGACGTTCCGCCCCGGTGATTTTCGAATCCGGTGAGCGGCTGGGTCAGGCCGGCGAGCAACGGTGTGGTGGCGACCTCGCCGATGGACCGGACCCGCTGCGGAGCGGTGGTCACGTCGAACAGGCCGACACCGTCCACGCGCTCGCCCGCGGAGGTTTCGTACCAGTTGCCCAGCACCTGGATCGCGGCGCAGATGGCAAGTACCGGAACACCTTTCGCGGCCGCGCGCTGCAGGCCGGGATAGCGCTGCAGATGCCGGGTCGCCAACCGCTGCGCGGAGTCCTCCGCGCCGCCGAGGGTGTAGATGTCCAGCGTCTCCGGCACCGGGTCGTTCAGCGTGATCTCCACGATCTCCGCATCGATGCCGCGCATGCGCAGCCGCTGCCGCAAGACCAGCGCGTTGCCGCCGTCACCGTAGGTCCCCATCACATCGGGCAGCACCAGCCCGATCCGTACCGTCGATTCAGCCATCAGTGCTGTCTCCTCTCGGGCATTCGCGGCTCGCTCCGTGGTTACGCAGGCCGCCGCCTTCGCTCGCGTCGCTCATGCCCGGGTGTCCAGATCGCGATTCAGATCCCGGAAGGCGGTGTAGTTGGCGAGCACCTCGACCCGTCCGGGCGGACAGGATGCGATGGCACGCAACGGATTCGGCACGGTGGTGTGCTCGACGCCGGCGTAGGTCAGCCGCACGCCCAGGTCGGTGGCGCGCTCGCCCGCCGCGACCACCTGGGTGCCCTCGAAGTGCTCGAAGCGCACATCCCACAGCCAGGACAGATCCTCGCCGTCGGGCACCTGGCCGTTGACCGCGATCACCAGACCCGTCGCCTCGGGGTCGATCATGGACAGCGCCTCCTGCCAGCCGGCCGGATTCTTGGCCAGCAGCAGCCGTGCGGAGTGCTCGCCGACCTGCACGGTGCGGTAGCGGCCGGCGATCTCGCGAACGGTTCCGGCGGCTTGCGCCGCGGTGTCGGCATGTCCGCCCAGCGCGACCGCCGCGGCCACCGCCTGCGCGGCGTTACCGCGATTGGCGCGGCCCGGAAGGGCAAGGTGCAAAGGCAATTTCAGCCCGTCGGGCCCGCACAGATACTCCGCGTCGACCCACCACTGCGGTTCCGGCCGCCGGAAGTCGGCACCGGTGCTGCGCCAATCGGTGCCCTCCCAGACGATCGGCTCGCCGCTGCGCGGACAGCTGGTGGCGTCGACCGCCCAGCCACTGCCCGCCGACACCCAGACCACATTGGGGTGGTCGTAGGCGATCGAGGTGATCAGCACGTCGTCACAGTTGGCGATCAGCACGGTGTCGGGATGCCGGGCCATGCCCTCGCGCAGTTTGCGCTCGATCATGTTGATCTCGCCGACCCGGTCGAGCTGATCGCGGCTCAGATTCAGCAGCACCACCGCGGCGGGGTTCAGCGCATCGGCCACGTGCGGCAGATGCAGTTCGTCGACCTCGATGGCGGCCAGCGGCGCGGTGCGGTCGACGCTGAGCGCCGCGACGATTCCGGCATCCATATTGGCACCGTCGGCCTGGGTGACGACGCGGCCAAGTTCGGCCAGCGCGGCCGCGGTCATCCGGGTCGTCGTCGACTTGCCGTTGGTGCCGGTGACCAGCACCGTCCGCCGGTTGCGGCCCAGCTGGGTCATGATGTCGGGGGCGATCTGCAGGGCGATCAGCCCGCCGATCATCGACCCCTTACCGCGTCCGGCCTTCTGCGAGGCCCACGACGCCGCTGCCGCCGCCCGCAGCGCCAGCCGTCCGCGCACCGAGATGTCTGCCACCACGCGAGTGTATTGGTGGCGAGACACCCGCGCGCGAGCGGCCGATGTGATCTGCGACCGACAGGCAGGAGCCGGTCAGTAGAGCATCCGCCGGTAATTCTCCGGCGAGTAGTAGTCCCGCAGTTCCGCCAGCGATTCGGTGGTGTTGCGCTGGACTTCCTTCACCAGCACCGCATGGCTGGGCAGCGGGTCCTCCGGCCAGCGTTCGGGCCGCCACAGCTCGCTGCGCAGCAGCGCCTTGGCGCAGTGGTAGAAGATCTGCTCGATCGCCACCTCGACCGCGAGGATCGGCCGGTGGCCCTTGACCACCATCTCGTCGAAGTAGGGCGCGTCGCGCAGCAGCCGTGCCCGGCCGTTGACCCGCAGCGTCTCGTTGCGTCCGGGAATCAGGAAGAGCACGCCGACGTGCGGGTTGGACAGGATGTTGAAGTATCCGTCGCCGCGGCGATTGCCCGGCCGCTCGGGGATGGCCAGGGTGCGGTCGTCTATCACGCGCACGAATCCGGCCGGATCGCCCTTCGGCGAGGCATCGCAACGCCCCTCGGCATCGCTGGTGGCGAGGACGGCGAACGGCGCGGTCGCGATCCACTCCCGATCGCGCGGATGCAGGCGCGTCCGTTCCTTCGTCGCGGCGCGCGGCGCCGGCTCACCGAGCAGTTCCCGAAGTTCGGCGGCGCTGGTGATCTCGCTCATCACCCCATTGAACGCGCGAGATCGGCCGCCCGCCACCTACATCGGGACGTCGAACATGTTCGGCCGGCCCGCGGCATAGCGCGCGCGGTCGGCCTGGCGCAGCGGCTCCAGCTGCGGCGCCCGATACAGCTCGAACAGCCGGCAGCGGGCGGCATTCGAACCGGCGACGTCCAGCAGCGCGTTCACCGCGGTGCGAGCCGCCTCGCAGGCGCCTTCCATCGTCGCGAGATCGATGTTCGTGCGTACGTAATCGCCCGCGAGGAAAAGATTTTCCAGGGCACCGTGCGCATTCGGGCGCGCCGCCCACGAACCGGCGGTGTTGATCAGCAGCGGGTCGGCGTTGGCGTTGCGGTTCTGCGCGGCGTCCCAGCTCACGCCGGTATCCAGGAACCACGACACCAGGTCCGAATCCTGCAGTGCGGCAGGGCCTTCCAGATGCTTCTGCAACTGCGCCCAGACCTCGCGGGCGATTTCGTCGTGGGTGCATTCGATCGCCGGCTTGCCGTACAGGATGCCGGGTGTATTCCAGTCCGAGATGTCGACCGACAGGCAGTCCCGAACCGAACCGTCACCTGATTCGGAAAGCTTTGTGCGCGACCAGAACTGGCTCTGCGCGATGGAGGTGAGCGACCACGGCGAGTCGACGTAGGCGGTATGGCCGCGGGCGATCTGGGTGGGGCGGCGCAGATAGAACTGCATTCCGCTCATCCAGTTCACGACCAGGCCGTCCATGGCCGCCAATTCCGGCTGCACGGCCAGAATGTCCGGCGTCCACAGTCCACGGGCGACCTCGACCGGTACCGCGAGCACGAAGTAGTCGGCGTCGACCGCCCGATCGCCACCGCTGCCGCCGGCCACCCGGGCACCCGAGATGCGCCGATCGCGCACGTCGAGCCCGCGCAGTTCGGCGTTTTCGAACCGCACCCCCAGGCCGCGCAGATGGGCCACCCACGGGTCGATCCAGGCCTCGTTGGTCGGCCCGTTCAGCAGCCGGTCCAGCGGTCCGTCGTTACCGGTCTCCAGCGGATTGCCGAGGAACTGCTCCCCCATGGAACCGATGGTCCGGGTACTGGCGTGATCATCTTTCGCCGCGACCAGCAATGTGGTGAGAGTGCGCGACATCAGCATGCGGAATTCCTGCGAGCGGCCGCGAGCGCCCACGAAATCGCGCCAGGCGAGTTTCTCCCACTCGCCGAAACGGCGATCGTCGCAACTGGTGTTGAAAACCAGCAACCGATTGGCGAAATACGCCGCATCGGTCATCGGCATCCTCATCGAGGTGGAGATCACCGAGGCGACCGTCTGGCGGAAATCGTCCGGAGTGGCCCACGGCTTTCCGGCGCGGCCCATCGGCAGGATGGTGTCGTCGGCGCCGGCGCGGGAGAAACGCGCCTCGGCGGCCGGGACCAGATTGTCCCAGACACCGTTGGCATTGCCCGCGAACGGAATTCGCCGCATGGTGTCGGGAATGTGGTGATAGAAACCGGGGAAGAAACGGAAACCGTGTTCGCCCGGCAGATCGGGCCGGCCGTCGCGGCCACTGCCCGCCACCGGAATGCTGCGCGCCTTACCGCCCAGCGCCCGGCGTTCGTACACCGTGACGTCGAATCCGCGTTCGGCCAATTCGTGCGCCGCGGTCAGTCCGGCGACGCCACCGCCGAAAATCGCGACCCGCCGACCGGGATCGGCATTCGCACGAATCGGGCGCACCATGGCGCCCGCGGTTATCACACCCGCGCCGGCCACCCCGCGAAGTACCGTCCTTCGCGAGACGGCCCCGTATTTTTCTGCCATCTATCGGGACCTCCACACCGCGGGTAACTGTATGCGGTGCGGCCGGGCCCCGTATCGATTGGGGTGACAATTCGCGCCGGGCACCAATTCGGTGGGAAGAATCCCCGGAATCGGCGCCCGGTGCGAATCAGTAGCCGTGCGGACCCGGATAGTGGCCCTGCGGGCCCGGGTACTGGGTCTGCGGCCCCGGGAAGGGTGGCTGCGGGACGTGGTATCCGAAATCGTCGGCGACCATGGCCGCCAATTCCAGCAGCGCCCGCCGGGTGGGCTTGCTGACCAGTTCCAGGTCGATCTCCGCGCCCTCGGCGAGATGATCGTCGAACGGCACCACCTGCACCGCGCGGGTGCGGTCGAGGAACAGTTTGCGCAACTGGTCCAGGTCCACGGTCGAGGCGCCGCGGCGGGAGGCATTGACCACCACCACGGTCCGCTCCACCAGCTTGCTGTAACCGTGGTGCTCGAGCCAGTCCAGCGTCGCCGAGGCACTGCGCGCGCCGTCGATGGCCGGGGAGGTGACCAGGATCAGCGAGCTCGCCATATCCAGTACGCCGGCCATCGCCGAATGCATCAGGCCGGTACCGCAGTCGGTGAGAATGATGTTGTAGAACTGCTGCAGAATGCCGATCGCGCGCCGGTAGTCGGCCTCGCTGAAGGCCTCCGAGACCGCCGGATCCTGTTCGCTGGCAAGCACTTCCAGTCGGCTCGGCGCCTGGGAGGTATGCGCCCGCACATCCGAGTAGCGGCTGATGTGCTGGTCCTCGAGCAGGTTGCGGACCGTCGAGCGGGTCTGGCGCGGCACCCGGTGGGCCAGGGTCCCCAGGTCGGGGTTGGCGTCGATGGCGATCACCCGGTCACCGCGCAGCGAGGCGAAGGTCGAACCCAAACCGACTGTGGTCGTGGTCTTTCCGACGCCGCCCTTGAGCGACAGGATCGCGATCCGGTAGTCGCCGCGCACCGGCTGGTTCACCCGATCCACCAGTTCGCGGTAGATCAGATCGGCCGACGATTCGCCCGGATTGATGGCGCCGCCGGTCACCTTGTGCACGGCGCGTCGCCAGCCGCTGCGCGGCGACCGCCGCGCCCGCTTGAGCAGGTTCAGGTCGTTGACCGAATTCCCCGGCTGCACGGGCTGGGTCATGTGCTGCGGCTGGAACGTCGATTGCGGCTGCTGCTGATATCCCTGCGGCAGTTGCTGTTGCGGTCCCGGACCGCCCTGCCAGCCGCCCTGCTGCTGCGGCGGTTGCTGCTGCGGCGGCATGTGCTGCGGCGGCGGAGCCGAGGGCAGCGGCGGTGGCGCCCAGCTGAAGATCTGGCCGCCGGCATCGGCGTCCGCGCCCTGCTGCTCGGGAACGGGCGGCGGTCCCTGCCGATCGTCGAAGACCCGGCGGACCATGCCGTCGGCGCCGATCTCCTGGCGGATCTCGCCGTACGGCGTTTCCTGCCGGACCTCGCCGTACCCGGATCCCGGCTCACCGGCGGCGGGCCGGAAGCCGCCCTGCTCACCGGGATTGCCCTGCGCGGCGAAACCGCCCGGGTCGCCCGGATTGCCGTGCGGCGCGAATCCGCCTGGCTCACCGGGGTTTCCGGGCGGCGAAAAACCACCCTGCTCGCCCGGAGGCGCGAAACCGTTCTGCTCACCCGGAAATCCGCCCGGGGCGAAGCCGCCCGGTTCACCGGGATTCCCGGGCGGCGGGAAACCACCCTGCTCGCCGGGGAAAGCGGTCGGCGCGAAGCCCGGTTCGCCGGGGTGACCCGGAGGCGCGAAACCGCCCTGTTCTCCGGGGAATCCGTTGGGCGCGAAACCCTCCGGGCCGGGCCCGCCCGCCCACGGCGGCGGGAATCCGTTCGGATCTCCCGGCGGGGCGAACGGACCGGAATGGTCGTTCATCGGGAAGCCCGGCGGGGCGAAACCCTGATTCGGCGGATACGGATTCGCTCCCGGCGGCGCGAACGGCCCCGGTGCGAATCCCCCCTGCTCGGGCGGAGCGAAGCCGTCGGGCCCGAACTGCGGGCCGGGCGCAAACGTGGTCTGTTCGATACCGTCGGGCACCGGCGGAATGATCCCGGAGGCCGCGTGTTCGAATTCCGCGGATTCCTCGGCGGGTGCGCCGGTCGGTTCGGATTCGGACGTCACGCTCGCCGTCCCGTCGGATGCCGTTGTGTCCGCGTCGGATTCGTCCTGCGACGGCAGCGAGGTCGGATTGTCCTGTTCGGCAGCTGAATCGCCCATCCCCTGCCCCTGCAACCAAGGCGGTGAAGTGGAGTTGTCGTTAGTCGTCACGTTTCCCCCATCTGCTCGACAGAGTTCGAGCAGAGAGCTCGCGGCCAATGCGCCACAACGCTAGCACGCTGGCCGAATACGAGTCCCCCGGTGAACAGGGGCCGCACCCCGTACCGGACGAGTTGCCCCAGAACACCGCCCACCGCCTTCCCGGCGGTGGGCGGTCCCGGCTGTCGAGCAGGGTGTACGGATCAGCGCGCGCGCAGTGCGCGGTTCACCGCGGAGACGACCGCGCGCAGCGAGGCGGTCGTGATGGAGGTGGCGATACCCACGCCCCAGGTCACCTTGTCCCCGATCGCGCATTCGACATAGGCGGCGGCCTGCGCGTCGTCACCGGAGGACATCGCGTGCTCGGAGTAGTCGAGCACTCGCACGTCGTAGCCGATGGTCGCCAGCGCGTCGACGAACGAGGCCAGCGGGCCGTTGCCGGAACCGACGATCTCCTGTTCGGCCCCGTCCACCTTCACCACCGCGGTGATGGTGTCGGTGCCGGAATCGGTTTCGGCGGCGGTCATCTTCTGCCGGATGCGCTCCAGCGGCAGCACCGGGTTCAGGTACTCCTCGGCGAAGACGTCCCACATCTCCTTCGGCGTGACCTCGCCGCCCTCGCCGTCGGTGATCTTCTGAATCGCCTGCGAGAACTCGATCTGCAGCCGCCGCGGCAACACCAGTCCGTGGTCGGTCTTCATGATGTAGGCGACGCCGCCCTTGCCGGACTGCGAGTTCACCCGGATCACGGCCTCGTAGGTGCGGCCCACATCCTTGGGGTCGATCGGCAGGTACGGAACCTCCCAGACGATGTCGTCGACATCGGAATCGGAGGCGTCCGCCGTGTCCTTCATGGCGTCCAGGCCCTTGTTGATGGCGTCCTGGTGGCTGCCGGAGAAGGCGGTGTAGACCAGATCGCCGCCGTAGGGGTGGCGCTCGTGCACGGGCAACTGGTTGCAGTATTCGACCGTGCGGCGGATCTCGTCGATATCGGAGAAGTCGATCTGCGGATCCACACCGCGGGAGAACAGGTTCATCCCCAGGGTGACCAGGCAGACGTTTCCGGTCCGCTCACCGTTGCCGAACAGGCAGCCCTCGATGCGGTCGGCGCCGGCCTGATAGCCCAGTTCGGCGGCCGCGACCGCGGTGCCGCGGTCGTTGTGCGGGTGCAGCGACAGCACGATCGAATCGCGGCGGGCCAGGTTGCGGCTCATCCACTCGATGGAATCGGCGTACACGTTCGGCGTCGCCATCTCGACCGTCGCCGGCAGGTTGATGATCAGCGGCTTCTCCGGAGTCGGCGCGATGATCTCGGACACCGCGTCACACACCTCACGGGCGTACTCCAGTTCGGTGCCGGTGTAGGACTCCGGGCTGTACTCGTAGCGCCAGTTGGTGTCCGGGTAGCGCTGCTCGATCTCCAGGCACAGCTTCGCGGCGTCGGTCGCGATCTTCTTCACCGCGTCGCGGTCGGCACGGAACACCACGCGACGCTGCAGGATCGAGGTGGAGTTGTAGAAATGGACGATCACATTGGCGGCGCCCTGGCACGCCTCGAAGGTGCGCTCGATCAGCTCGGGACGACACTGGGTCAGCACCTGGATGCTGACGTCGTCCGGGATCGCGCCGTCCTCGATGATCTCGCGGACGAAATCGAAGTCGGTCTGGCTGGCCGACGGGAAGCCGACCTCGATCTCCTTGTAGCCCATCCGCACCAGCAGGTCGAACATGCGGCGCTTGCGGGCGGGGCTCATCGGGTCGATCAGGGCCTGATTGCCGTCGCGCAGGTCGACCGCGCACCAGCCGGGCGCCCGGTCCACGACCCGGTCCGGCCAGGTGCGGTCGAAAGGAATCGGCGCAGCGTCGAATGCCGGGCTGCCGCCCGGGACCTCCTCGGCGAAGGGCCGGTACCGGAAGGTCGGCATCGAGGAGTTCTTCTGCTTGTTCCACGCGGGCTGATCGGCGGGCGCGGGTTTGGACGGCGCGGTGATGGTGCGCGTGCCGGATACGAAGGCGTCAGCGGGTGACATGGCGTTTCTCCGAGGTGTGGGTGGGTGTCCCAAGTATTGGGGTCGACCGGCACAGCTGAAACCCCGCGACGGGAGCCGGTCCGATTCAGACCCCGTCGCGGCGGCCGAGGAGGAGTGCCCGCTGCATGATGTCGGCCAGTTTACAGGTCGGGCCGCGGCGTGGAAAAGGAGCCTCGCCACACCGCCACGTAGCCTGGCCGGATGAGTTACGACCACGTGCTGCTTCCCGCGGGCATCGCCACCTCGCCCGATGCGGTGGAGACCTACCTGGCCGCGCAGCAGGGACGGCCGCAGACCGAGACCGTGGCGGCGATCGCGGCCGAGGTGAACCGGCGCAACGACGCCCTGCCGGAGGAAGAGGCGTTCCTCAGTGTCGCCACGGGCGGCGAGGGCACCGGCGGCGCGCTGTACGTCGCCGCCCGCTACGACGCCATCGGCCACGTGCGTAACCTCCTGTTCGAGCTCGCGACCCCGCGTGACTACGCGCTCTACGATCCGCAACTGAACTGGCTGATCGATCCGACCGATCGCATCGACGTCACCGTCACCCACGGCGGTGCGGGTGAGTTCCCCTATCTGACCGAGCGCCTCGCGCATCAGTGGATCACCGAACTCGGGGAACCGAATCCGTATCTGATCGTGGAGCGCGCCGACCACGTCTATATCCAGACCTATCGCGACGAGCCCGGCCTGTACACGCTGGAATACCGTGACGGCGGTCCCGATCGGCATTTCGCGGTCCGGTTGGAGGACGGCGAGCAGGTGGCCGCACTCGTCTGGGACTGGACCACCGGAGACCGGAGCCGTCTCGACGCGATCGGCTGGGAGGCGGTGACGTTCTGATCGGCGACGTTCCGATCGGTGACGTTCCGATCGGAGCTCACCCCGAGTTCAGAGCGTTCGGCGTCCCGACAGCGCGCGGCCCAAGGTCAGTTCGTCGGCGAATTCCAGGTCGCCGCCCATCGGCAGGCCGGAGGCGAGCCGGGTAACCGACAGGCCCGGGAAATCCCGCAGCATGCGCACCAGATAGGTGGCCGTCGCCTCGCCCTCGGTATTGGGATCGGTGGCGATGATCACCTCGGTGACATCGACACCGTCCTCCTGATTTCCGATGCGCGCCAACAGTTCTCGAATGCGTAGCTGGTCCGGGCCGACCCCCGAGAGCGGGTCCAGCGCACCGCCGAGCACGTGGTAGCGGCCGCGGAACTCGCGGGTGCGCTCGATGGCCTGGACGTCCTTGGGCTCCTCGACGACGCAGATCATGGTCCGGTCCCGGCGCGGGTCGGCGCAGATGCGGCACAGTTCGCCGTCGGAGACGGTGCCGCAGACCGCGCAGAACCGCACACCGTCGCGCACCTTCTGCAGTGCCGACTGCAGCCGGTCGATCTCCGGCGGCTCGACCGACAGCAGATGGAAGGCGATGCGCTGCGCGCTCTTGGGACCGACTCCGGGCAGTTTGCCCAGCTCGTCGATCAGATCCTGGACCGGACCCTCATACACGGATATGTCCTATCGGGCCGCTCAGAACGGCAGGCCGGGCATGGAACCGCCGCCCATGCCACCGGCGAGCGGGCCCAATTTCTCGGCGGCGAGCTGCTGCGCGTTGGCCATCGCGTTGTTGACCGCGCCGACGATCAGATCCTGCAGCGTCTCCACGTCCTCGGGGTCGACCACCTTCGGATCGATCTGCAGCGACTGCACCTCGCCGCTGGCCTTGATCGTCACCTTCACCAGACCGCCGCCGGCCTCACCCGCCACATCGGTCGCGGCGATTTCGGCCTGCGCGGCCATCACCGCCTGCTGCATCTGCTGCGCCTGTGCGAGCAGTGCCTGCATATCGAGCTGTCCACCAGGCTCCACGGTGATGTCCTCTCTGCGGGATGCGGATGTGCACCAGCGTAGTCACGTTCGGATCCAGCCCGGTACCGGCCCGGCCGGGCACCTTTACCATCGGAACCGGGCCGGGAGTCGGCACACGGGTCGGGCCAATCCGGTGGAGGCCGGTCATGTATCGGGACCAAGATCAACATATGTCTTCCGCACTCGCGCACACCACATCCGCACATCCGGCGCGCCGCGCCCGGCGGAGTTCGGCACTGACGACCGTCGTCGCGCTCGCCGTGCTGGGCGTCGGCTCCGCCGTCCTGGCGCCGGCCGCCTCGGCGGATACCGATTACGGTGGTGGCTGCGTTCTCTACACCGACAATCCGGCGGCGACGGTCGACGCGCTGCACAACCACTGTTCGGCCGAACAGCAGGATCAGATCTTCCGGGACGCACCCCGTGGCGATGTGCCGACCGGGGTGACCAACGGCTGGGTGACCCGCCCGCCGGTGATGGAGGCGGTGGCGCCGCCGTTCTGGATCGGCAAGAACTTCTACACCGGACCCGACGGCGGAACCCTGACCAACCGGATCACCGGGGCCGGGGTCGAAGGTTTCCCCGCCGACGTCTATTCCGGGCCCGCGCGGTTGGACGGCCAACCGGCCTGGCTTCTGGACTACACCCCCTCGATCACGCCCCAGATCCTCGACGAGATTCGCCAGGTGACCCCCGGCGTCTGGTTCGGTTACTCCTGGTGGCGAGGGTTTTTCCAGACCACGCTGCTGCTGACCTTCGCCCTCACCGAGCAGTAGGGCTTGACTCTCCCGTTGCTGGAGGGTGTTCGCTTGTCCACATGGCCGCGACAGTCTCCATAGGCGAGTTCTCCCGCCTCACCTATCTCAGCGTGAAAACGCTGCGGTACTACCACGAGATCGAGTTGCTCGAGCCGGCATCGGTCGATCCCGGCTCGGGGTATCGGCGGTATTCGACCGCGCAGGTGGAACAGGCACACCTGATTCGGCGCCTGCGCGATCTGGATATGCCCATGCCGCAGATCCGCGCGGTCCTCGCGGCGCCGGATCGTGCCGCCCGCGATGCCGCGCTGGCCGCACATCTGGAGCGAATGGAAGCGGAGTTGCTGCGGACGCGTGATGTGGTGGCCTCGCTGCGGGCGCTGCTGTCCCCCGGTGCGCCGATCGACGTGCAGTACCGCCTGGTTCCGGAGTTCGCCGCGGTGACGATTCGCGCACTGGTGTCGCGGGAGGAGATCGGCGACTGGTGCGGGGCGGTCTTCCCCCGGCTGTTCGAACTGCTCGCAGGGGCGGGGGTGTCCCCGGCCGGCCCGAGCGGGGCGACGTACTCGGCGGACTTCTTCGAGAACGAGATCGGCGAGGTGGTGGCGTTCGCGCCGCTGGCGGCGGATCCGGGCGCCGCCTTCGACCAGTACCGCGAGGTCGCGGTGCGGCGATTTCCGCAGCGCCGCTTCGCGATTGCGGTGCACGCCGGAGCGTTCACCGACTTCGACCGCACCTACGGCGCGCTGGGTTCGCATGTGGCCGAACACGACACCGCGCTGGCGGAACCGATCCGCGAAATCTACGTGGTCGGCCCGCAGGACTGCGCGGACCCGGCCGCGCAGCGCACCGAGGTCTGCTGGCCGATCGCACCGGCGTGATCGGGCAGACGCCGCACGCTCCCCCGCATATTCACGAATTACCCACGAAGAGAGGATATTTCATGTCGATCAGTCTGGCCGCCGTCACCTTCGACTGCCGTGACGCCGCCGCCTTGGCGAACTTCTACGCACAGTTGCTGGAGCGTCAGGTGGACGCCGACGCCAACGAATATTTCGCCTCGATCGGCCGCGGTGACGACCGCGGCCCGGGGCTGATGTTCATCCAGGTCCCCGACAAGACCCCGGGCAAGAACGTAGTCCACCTGGATCTGAGCGCACCGGACTGGCGCGCTCAGATCGAGCGGGCGGTCTCGCTGGGCGCGAAACATATCGGCGACTTCGACGAATACGGCGTGCAGTGGGTCACCCTCGCCGACCCCGAGGGCAACCTGTTCGACATCGCCCACCAGCACTGAGCCGCTGGGCCGCAGCGAAGCGGAGGCGGACTAGCTCAACTCGCGCTTCAGGTTTTCCAGAACCTCGGCCTGGATCTTCTTCAGGCCGAGCGGGGCGAAGATGCCCTCGAAGAAGCCGGCGACCCCGCCCGCACCCTTCCAGCTGGTGCGGACCGTCACCAGCGAACCCTCACCCGAGGGAGTGACGGTCCAGGTGGTGACCATCGTGGAATTCGAATCCCGTTCGGTCACCATCGAATCGGAGACCGAGACGACCGCGTGGACGTTGCGGGAGCGCTTCTGCGTCGCCTGCAGCGTCCATTCGGCGACGGTTCCGGCGCCCTTTCCGCCTTCGAGCACCTTGTAGTCGTGGTAGTGCGAAGACAGGATGCGGGGCCGCACATCCTGATAGTCCGCGATCGCTTCCAGCGCACGCTGCGGTTCCGCAGCGACGACGGTCGAGCTGGATGCACTGACCTGTCCCACAATGAGCTCCTATGCGATCCGGGGTCGTTCGGGTTTATTCGGGCCGTTCTGCGGGGCTATGCTACGCCGCGTCCGGTGCAGTTCCGGACCGGCAGACGCGGTTTCGCTCTGCCCACAGCTACGCCCGGGGGGATGAGGTTGTCGAACGCCGCGATCGGCGCGCGCCGTGTCAAGAATGTGCTCAAGTGGATCGGCGTGATGGTCGTCGGCATCGTCATGATCGTCGGCGCCGTCACGATGCTGAACAGCCACGGCAATGTCGACTGCGGGGGTGAAACCATGCGGTCGGGGGACCAGTGCGTCCAGGTCGACAAACACGGTCACCGCACCACCCGCTCGATGGACGAACAGGCATCGGACAACACCCGCACCGGCTGGCTGCTGCTCGGCTTCGGCGTGTTGATGATCGTCGGCGGTGGCGCGTTCCTGGTCGGAGAGCTGCGCCGCTCGGGCGGCTCGGGCGCGAAGACCGGCATGCAAGTGGTCCCGAATCCGGCCGCCGTCCCCGCCTATCCGGTGACCCATGCCTCGCCCGGTGGAGGCGGCTATCCCGCGCCCGGTCACGCCGCCGGAACCGGCTACCCGCCACCGTCGCCGGGCTATCCGCCGCACCCCGGGTCGGCCCGCTACCCGGAATACCCTTCTGCCACACCGCATTTCGCACCGACCGGGCCGGCAGCGAGCTATCCGCCGGCGCCGCCCGGTTATCCGCCGGCCGCCCCGGACGGAGCCCGTCCCGCCTATCCGACGCGCTGAGTTCCTTCCGGCGCATGCCGCCCCGTCCGTCGCGTCGCGCTCTGCCCACTGCACCGAGCTCTATCCGCAGCATCGCATTCCCCGGCCTCCCGCACTGCCCGGAACTCCCCGCAGCGCGATAGCGATCGGGCATCGCACGGTCCGCGACTATCGACGCTCGAATACGGCGCGGCGGACCATCGATCGCAGGTTTTCGGCCCCAGCCTTCGACCCGGAACCGGAACGCTCGTTCCGGGACCGGCGAGAAATTTCGATTGCTTCGTCACAAGCCCGCAGGCAGCGTACGGCGGTACGATTCCGCCCGGAAATATGTCCGCGAGCTGGGTGGATGACTCAGGAGTGGGAACCGGGCCCGTGATCGAACGCAATGCAACATATGCGTGAAGAATCGCGCCCATAGGTACCCTCGCGGTGGCCGGGGGAAACCGGGAGCGATAGCGTCAGGGGGTGGCAGTGAGTCTGTTGGGGAAGGCCGGCCGCGCGCCGGCCGCACGCGAATCAGGTTTTGCCGCGCACCGAGAAGGTGTCGAGCGTCTGCTCGCCAGCTATCGTGCGATTCCTTCGGATGCCAACGTGCGGTTGGCGAAAAAGACGTCGAACTTGTTTCGCGCCCGGGCGAAGAACCCCGCACCCGGACTGGATGTTTCGGGTCTGAACCGGGTGATCGCTGTCGACCCCCAGGCGAAGACCGCCGATGTGGCCGGCATGACCACCTATGAGGATCTGGTCGCCGCCACCCTGCCGTACGGCCTGGCGCCCTTGGTGGTTCCGCAGTTGAAGACGATCACGCTGGGTGGCGCGGTCACCGGCCTGGGAATCGAATCGACGTCCTTCCGCAATGGTCTGCCACACGAATCCGTACTCGAGATCGATGTGCTGACCGGTGCGGGCGAGATCATCACCGCCACCCCGGACGGCGAATACGCCGACCTTTTCCGCGGGTTCCCGAATTCCTATGGCACGCTGGGTTATTCGACGCGCCTGAAGATCGAGCTGGAATCGGTGCAGCCGTATGTGGCACTGCGCCACGTCCGTTTCCACGATCTGCGCGAACTCGAAGCCGTGATGGCGCAGATCGTCACCGACCGCAGCTACGACGGCGAGCGGGTCGACTATCTCGACGGCGCGGTATTCACCGCCGAGGAAAGCTATCTCGTCCTCGGCCGCCAGACCGACGAACCCGGCCCGGTCAGCGACTACACCGGGATGGATATCTACTACCAGTCCCTGCGGCACGACAGCGCCGAGCCCAAACGCGACCGGCTGACCATCCACGACTATCTGTGGCGCTGGGACACCGACTGGTTCTGGTGCTCACGGGCATTCGGCACCCAGAATCCGAAGATCCGCCGGTTCTGGCCGAAGCGGTATCGCCGTTCGAGCTTCTACTGGAAGCTGATCGCGCTCGACCACAAATACGACATCGGCGACAAGCTCCAGGCACGCAAGGGAAATCCGCCGCAGGAGCGCGTGGTGCAGGATATCGAGGTGCCGATCGAGCGCACCGCCGAATTCCTGCACTGGTTCCTGCGCGAAATTCCGATCGAACCGCTGTGGCTGTGCCCGCTCCGGCTGCGCGACAGTGCGGAAGTGCCGGGAAAACCCGAGGACCCGTCGCGTCCGTGGCCGCTGTATCCGCTGGAACCGGATCGCACCTACGTCAATGTCGGTTTCTGGTCGGCGGTGCCGAAGCAGCCCGGGCAGATCGAGGGTGCGGCCAATCGCGCGATCGAGGACGAGGTCGCCCGCCTGGACGGCCACAAGTCCCTCTACTCGGATTCCTACTACGCAGAAGACGATTTCGCGCGCCTCTACGGAGGCGATCACTACGCGAATCTGAAGAAACGATACGACCCCGATCATCGTTTGCTGGATTTGTATTCGAAGGCGGTGCAACGCAAGTGACGACATTCAAGGATTCCCAGCTGCCCCCGTTCTCGGAGCTGGGAACGAAACTCAGCATTGCCGAAATCTTCGAGACGCTCGTCGACGGCGACGTCCCGATCCGGTTCTCCGCCTACGACGGAAGCAGCACCGGACCCGACGATTCGAAGTTCAGCCTCGAGATCACGACCCCGCGCGGTATCAACTACATCGCTACCGCACCGGGCGATCTCGGCATGGCGCGGGCCTACATCTCCGGCGATATGGCGGTCGACGGCGTCCACCCGGGTGACCCGTACGACATCCTGAAGGCGATGACCGACCTGAAGTTCCGGCGCCCGTCGGCGCTGGCACTGGTCACCATCGCGCGCTCGCTGGGCTGGGACGCCCTCAAGCCGATCGCGCCGCCGCCGCAGGAAACGCTGCCGCGCTGGCGGCGCATCGCGCTGGAAGGCCTGCGGCATTCGAAGAACCGCGACGCCGAGGTGATCCACCATCACTACGACGTGTCGAACCGGTTCTACGAGCTGGTCCTCGGCCCCTCGATGACCTACACCTGCGCCTGCTACGCCGACGAGAACCAGACTCTCGAAGAGGCCCAGGAGAACAAGTACCGCCTGGTGTTCGAGAAGCTGCGGTTGAAGGAGGGCGATCGACTCCTCGATATCGGCTGCGGCTGGGGTGGCATGGTCCGCTACGCGGCCCGGCGCGGAGTCAAGGTCATCGGCGCCACCCTGTCCAAGGAACAGGCCGAGTGGGCGCAGGCCAAGATCGCCGAGGAGGGTCTGCAGGAACTGGCCGAGGTCCGCCACAGCGATTACCGCGACATCAGCGAAACCGGTTTCGACGCGCTGTCGTCGATCGGTCTCACCGAGCACATCGGGGTGCAGAACTACCCGAGCTATTTCGGCTTCATCAAGAGCAAGCTGCGCGACGGCGGCCTGTTCCTGAACCACTGCATCACCCGCCCCGACAACACCCGCACGACGAAGGCCGGCGACTTCATCGACCGCTACGTCTTCCCGGACGGCGAGTTGATCGGTTCGGGCCGCATCATCACCGATATCCAGAACATCGGGCTCGAGGTGGTGCACGAGGAGAATCTGCGCCCGCACTACGCGCTGACCCTGCACGAATGGTGCAAGAACCTGGTCGCGAACTGGGACGAGTGCGTCGCGGAGGTCGGTGAGGGCACCGCCAAGGTGTGGGGCCTGTACATGGCGGGCTCCCAGCTGGGCTTCGAGCGCAACGTGGTGCAGCTGCACCAGGTGCTCGGGATGAAGCTCGGCGACAAGCAGACCTGGGACGTGCCGCTGCGCCCCTGGTGGAACGCCTGATTCGGCGCGAAATATGTTGCCAGCGGGCCGGATTCGTGGCGACGAATCCGGCCCGTCGGCGTTCTCAGCGCAGCAGTGCGTTCAGGAACGGCCGCGGAATATCGAACGATCCGGTGCCCTCCCCGGCGAGCAGCATGTCGTCACGCAGTGAATGCAGCAGATAGCTCAATTCCGGGCCGGCGTCGAGAAGTGGTCTGGTCCAGCCCAATCGGGCACAGCGGTCCAGCGCCGGCAGCAGTGAGGTGATCGCCTCACCGTTCCAGCCGGCGACCGACAGGCATTCGACCAGCAGTAGCGCGGCATCCAATTCCGCACGGGGACGGTTTTGTTCGACCATCCGGCCGTAGAGCGCGCGCGCCCGTTTCACCGCCGATTCGAGGCCCTCGGCCGCCACGTTCGCCCCGTCCAGACCGCGATAGTGCCGGGCCAGCAGCACGCGCACGGCCGCGACCTCCTCGGCCTCCGCGGTGAGGGCGACCGTACCGGCGGATTGGCGCAGCACCGGAGCGGGCGGCTCCGGCCCCGCGGGCGGCTCGACGAGGCCCAACCGCAGCCGTTCCGCCCGGATATGGGCGGCCATGCGCGGAAGTTTGCGTTCGGCCGCCATCCGCGCACCCTCGTCGAGCCGGGCTCGCGCGGTTTCGGTATCGCCGAGCACCGCTTTGACCCGCGCACCGACCACGAACGTGGTGATCATGAAATCCACCGCACCGATCCGCGCCGGCAACTGGTGGCTCTGCTCGAGCAGCCGATCCGCAGCCTCCAGATCACCGCGCCGATACCTCAGCTCCCCCAGCAGCGCCGCCGCCACCCGCACGGCATGCGAACGCGGCCCCGAGCGCTCCCGGCCGATCTGCCAGGCCTTCTCGAAACACCGTGTAGCGGTGTCGATATCGAGCTTCTCGTAGGCCACCGCGCCGGTATTGAGCAGACCCAGCACCACCCCGAGCGGATCCTTGGACCTGCTGTGATAGGGCGCGGCCCAGTCCTGGATGGCCAGCGCGCCGTCGAAATCGAAGTCGCACAGCCGCACGAACGACACCAGATTCGCGGCGGTGGACACCGTCCACGGCGGCAGCTCGTCGGGCTCCTCCAGACACGGCAGCACCTTCTCGAGCACACCGTCGGTGCGGTCGCGGGCCACCAGGTCGGCGGCCGACAGCACCGCGGCCTCACAGCGCTGCCGGGTGGCATCGGCATCGGAGGGCGAACTGCGGGCGAGCATATTCGACAGCCGTCCCAGCGCCGTGCGGGCCGCTCCGGACTGTTGCAGATTGATATTGGCGCGCGCCAGCGTCATCAGCAGCTTCGACCGCGAAGTCACCTGCTGCACAGGTAGTTTCGACACCGTGCCGAGCAGGGTCGCCAGGCGCGAGGTGTCGATCAGGTCCATGCCGCCGTTCTCGACCAGATCCACCGCCATCTTCAGATCGGTGGCGGCCAGGGCGTGATCGACCGACTTGCGCAGTTGCTGATGTTCGGCGTACCAGCGAGATGCCTTGCGGTGCAACGATTTCAATTTTCCGGGATGAACCCGGTCGAGCCGGGCACGCAACTGCTCGGCGAACAGCGGCTGGATCCGGAACCAGCCCGGGTCGTGTTCGACGCGGGTGACGAACAGCTCGCGCTGTTGCGCCTGTTCCAGCAGTTGCTCGGCATCGGGTTCACCGCTGAGGGCCGCGGCCAGCCCGCCGTTGAGCTTCTCCGCGACCGAGATCGACATCAGGAATTCGAGCATGCGCGGCTCGAGCCCCGCCAGCACGTTCTCGGCCAGATACTCCCGGATGGCGTGGTTTCCGCCGGATAGATGGGCGATCAGCTGCGCCGGATCCACGGGCGCGCCCGTGGTGGCTCCGCGCAGCGACAAGCTGACCAGCTGGATCGCCGCCGGCCACCCGTCGGTGGCGGCGTGGATCTGTTCGACCTGTTCGTCGGTGAGCGGAAACTTGTTGCGCTCCAGCAAGATCTGCCGGGTCTCGGTGAGAGTCAGCCGCAGTTCGTGGCTGCCGATCTCGACCAGCTCGTCGCATACCCGCATCCGGCTCAGCGGCAGACCGGACTGCTCGCGGGTGGTGATCACGAAGCGCAGATGGTGACATCCGTTCTCCAGCAACGCATCCATCACCTGATGCGCGCCCTCGTCGGAGACCCGATCCCAGTTCTCCACCACCACCACGACGACCTGCCCGCCGCTGTGGATCTCGTCGATCAGGGTGGAGATCGCATAAGGCACCGCCTCCGCGGGGCGCTCCTCGAGCACCTCCGCCAGCCCGGAACCGATATCCGGCGCCACTCGCCGGATGGCCTGGATCAGATGGGCCAGCAGCCACACCTCGTTGTCGTCGTCGTGATCGATCCCGATCCACGCCACCGCGATGCCGTCGGCGGTGAGTTCGGAGCGCCACTGGGCGGCGATCGTACTTTTCCCGAAGCCCGCCGGTCCGTGGATCACGGCGAGCCGGCGGCGGCCACCCGTGCGCAGGATATCGAGCAGCCGCGGCCGGGGAATCGGCTCGCGGGCCGGGGTCGGCGGACGGAATTTCGTTGCGGCCGTGGGCGGTAGCGTCGCGGGCGGGGCGAGGGCGGGCGCCCCCGGAGCGCGCAGCGCGGGCAGGCCCAGGACCGCGCGGCTGCGACGCGAGGTGATCGGGCGGGGCGGCGCCTCGGTGGCGGCGGTGCGGCCGTCGGTCGTTTCGCCGTCGAGCAGAGCCATCTCGTCGGCCGATTCGCCGTGCGCGATCTGCACCGCGCGCATCTCCTGCCCGAACTCCAGGGCGGAGGCCGGGCGATCGGCCGGATCCTGGGCCATGGCCTGTTCGATCACGCCCGCCACATCGGCTGGAATGTCCTGTTCGCGCAGATCCGGGACCGGCTGAGTGGTGATCCGCAGGAATTGGGCGACCACGCGCTCGCCGGAGCGGCGTTCGAAGGCGGCGTGCCCGGTCAGCAGCGCGAACAGGGTTGCGCCCAAACCGTACACATCCGACCTAACGGTCGGTTCCTCACCCTTGAGCACCTCGGGTGCGGTGAAGGCCGGTGATCCCGTGATCATGCTGGTCGAGGTCTGGAAACCACCCGGAATGCGCGCGATGCCGAAATCTGTGAGCTGTGGTTCGCCGTAGCGGCTCAGCAGCACGTTCGCCGGTTTCACATCCCGATGCAGGACGTGCACACGATGTGCGCTCTCGATCGCGCCCGCGAGTTTCACACCGACCCGCAGCGAATCCGACCAGCTCAGCGGGCCGTGATCGCGGATCAGCTGTTCCAGCGAGCCGTGCGCGGCGAACGGCATGACGATGAACGGCAGGCCGCTGGGCGTGACGTCGACCTGCAGGACGTCGACGATATTCGGATGGCCCGACAGCCGGCCCATGGCATGTTCCTCGCGCAGGAACCGCTCCCGGCTCTCCTCGTCGATCTCCGAGGACAGCACCTTGACCGCCACCACGCGATCCAGCGCCCGCTGCGCACAGCGATAGACCACCCCGAAACCGCCGCGCCCGATCTCCTGGGCATCGAACAACCCCATCGCCTCGAGTTCGTCGGCGATGCGAATCGGTTGGTAGCGCTGGGTATTCGCCCCCGCGGCTGCCTCCGAGTCCGCCGCGGGATCGTCGTCGCTGCGGACCTTGCCCGTCTGTGGATTCATCTGGCCACCTCGAACGTTCCGCCCTCATTCCAACGTAGCGCGGTCGGTGCGCATCCGGACACAGTTCCGCCCGCTTCGATTCGCGACCGTTTCCATCGGCAGCGGACACGCGGGTGAAGGCGACGAGACAGCACACGGCCCGGATCACGCGAAAACGTGATCCGGGCCGTCGCAGAGCATCTCGGCGTGGCGAGAACCTTACTTGCGCAGCGAGTCCGGCACCTGGAAGCGCTCACCGAACTTCGCGGCCAGCTCGTCGGCACGGGCGATGAAGCCCTCCGTGCCACCGGGGTAGCCGACGATGAACTGGTGCACACCACCGGTCCAGGCCGGGTAGCCGATACCGAAGATCGAGCCGATGTTCGCGTCGGCGGTGCTGGTCAGCACGCCCTCGTCGAAGCACTTCTGGGTCTCGATGGCCTCGATGAACAGCATGCGGTCCTTCAGATCCTGCAGCGTGACGCCCTCGGGCAGCTCACGCTTGGAGTTGAAGGCGTCGCGCAGGCCCTCCCACAGACCGGCGGTCTTGCCGTCGGCGTAGTTGTAGAAGCCCGCACCGTGCAGCTTGCCCTTGCGATCGAACTTGTCGATCATGGTCTCGACCACGCGGCCCGAGGCCAGCGAAGCGGCGGAGATCGCGATGCCGTCCTTCTCGGCGGCCTCCTTGGTCTCCTTGAAGATCTTCTGCATGGTCTCGAAGTTGAGCTCGTCGCTCAGCTTCAGCGGCGCGGCCGGGTAGCCCGCCTGCAGACCGGCCTGCTCGATGGTCTGCGGGTCGATGTTCTCCTCGAGCATCATGATGGCCTCGTTGATGAACGTGCCGATGACGCGAGAGGTGAAGAAGCCGCGGCTGTCGTTGACCACGATCGGGGTCTTGCGGATCGCGAGGGTGTAGTCGTACACCCGGGCCAGCGCCTCGTCGGAGGTCTTCTCGCCACGGATGATCTCCACCAGCGGCATCTTGTCGACCGGGGAGAAGAAGTGGATGCCGATGAAGTCCTCGGCCCGCTTCACACCGTTGGCCAGCAGGGTGATCGGCAGGGTGGAGGTGTTGGAGCCCAGCAGCGCGTCCGCGTCGACGACGTCCTCGATCTCCTGGAAGACCTTGGCCTTCAGGTCGGGGTTCTCGAACACGGCCTCGATCACGAAGTCCACACCGGCCAGATCCTGGGGATCGGCGGTCGGGTGGATGCGATCCAGCAGCGCCTTGGACTTCTCCTCGGTGGTCTTGCCACGCGAGAGCGCCTTCTCCTCGAGCTTCACCGAGTACTGCTTGCCGCGGTCGGCGTTCTCCTGGGAGACGTCCTTCAGCACGACCTCGTAGCCGGCCTTGGCCGAGACGTAGGCGATGCCCGCGCCCATCATGCCGGCGCCGAGCACGCCGATCTTCTTGATCTCACGCTTGGGCACGTCCTTCGGACGCGAACCGCCGTTGTTGATCGCCTGCAGGTCGAAGAAGAACGCCTGGATCATGTTCTTCGCGACCGGGCCGGTCAGCAGCGAGACGAAGTAGCGCGACTCGATCAGCGACGCGTTGTCGAAGTCGACCTGCGCGCCCTCGACCGCGGCGGCCATGATGGCCCGCGGCGCCGGCATGTTCTGGCCCTTGAGCTGCTTGCGCAGGTTGGCCGGGAAGGCCGGCAGGTTGGCGGCCAGTGCCGGGCTCGACGGCGAGCCGCCGGGGATCTTGAAGCCCTTGCGGTCCCACGGCTGGGTGGCGGCCTCGGCGTTGTCCTTGTTGGCCTTGATCCACGCCTTGGCGGCCGGGACGAGCTCCTCGACGCTGCCGACGACCTCGTTGATCAGGCCCTTTGCCTTGGCCTTCTGCGCGGTGAACTTGTTGCCCTGCAGCAGCACGCTCATCAGGCCGTCGGCGATGCCGAGCATGCGGGTGATGCGGGTGACACCGCCACCGGCCGGGAGCAGGCCGAGCGAGACCTCGGGCAGACCGATCTGCACGCCCTTGACGTCGGCGGCGATGCGGTAGTGCGTGGCCAGCGCGATCTCCAAGCCACCGCCGAGCGCGGCGCCGTTGATGGCGGCCACGACCGGCTTGCCCAGGGTCTCGAGGCGACGCAGGTCGGCCTTGATGCTGGTGAGTTCTTCCATGATGTCCGGAGCGTTCTCCGGAGTGGTCTTCATCATGTTCTTGAGGTCACCGCCGGCGAAGAAGGTCTTCTTCGCGGAGGTGATGACGACACCGCTGATGTCGTCGACCTCGGCGACCAGGCGGTCCACCGTGGCGTGCATCGAGCTCTTGTAGAGCTCGTTCATCGTGTTGGCGCCCTGGTTCGGGTCGTCCATGGTCAGCACGACGATGCCGTCGGCGTCCTTTTCCCAGCCGATCATGTTCTCTGTCATAGTTTTTCGTTCTCCTGGAGAATGTGAAGGGTTGGGCGTCAGACGCGCTCGATGATGGTGGCCACACCCATGCCGCCGCCGATGCACAGGGTCACCAGGGCGTAGCGGGCGTTGCGGCGCTCCAGCTCGTCGACCATGGTGCCGGTGATCATCGCGCCGGTGGCGCCCAGCGGGTGGCCCATCGCGATGGCGCCGCCGTTGACGTTCAGCTTCTCGTCCGGGATCTTCAGATCCTTCTGGAACTTCAGCGCCACCGAGGCGAAGGCCTCGTTGATCTCGAACAGGTCGATGTCCTCGACCGACAGACCGGCCTTGGCCAGCGCCTTGTGCGCCGCCGGGGTCGGGCCGGTGAGCATGATGGTGGCGTCGGCGCCGCTGGTGGCGGTGGCGACGATGCGGGCGCGCGGGGTCAGACCCGAAGCGGCACCGGCCTCCTCGGTGCCGACCAGCACCAGCGCGGCGCCGTCGACGATGCCCGAGCTGTTACCGCCGTGGTGCACGTGGTCGATCTGCTCGATGTAGTGGAACTTCTGCAGCGCGACGGCGTCGAAGCCACCCATTTCGCCGATGCCCGCGAAGGACGGCTTCAGCTTGGCGAGATCCTCGACGGTGGTGCCGGGACGCATGTGCTCGTCCTGGTCGAGCACGGTCAGGCCGTTGATGTCCTTGACCGGCACGACGGACTTGGCGAAGTAGCCGCCGGACCACGCCTGCGCGGCGAGTTCCTGCGAGCGCACGGCGAACTTGTCGACGTCCTCGCGGGTGAAGCCCTCGATGGTGGCGATCAGGTCGGCGCCGATGCCCTGGGGCGCGATGTAGAGGTCGTAGCTGGTGGCCGGGTCGGCGAACAGCGCACCGCCGTCGGAGCCCATCGGGACGCGCGACATCGACTCGACACCACCGGCGAGGACCAGGTCCTCGAAGCCGGAGCGCACCTTCTGCGCGGCCATGTTCACGGCCTCGAGACCGGAGGCGCAGAAGCGGTTGATCTGCACACCGCCGACCGTGTCGGGCAGGCCCGCGGTCAGCACGGTGGTGCGGGCGATGTCGGCACCCTGGTCGCCGATCGGCGACACGACACCCAGGATGATGTCCGAGATGCGATCCTCGTCGAGGTTCGGGAAGCGGTTGCGCAGCTCCTGGACCAGACCGGTCGTCAGATCGATCGGCTTGACCGAGTGCAGCGAGCCCTTCTTGTTGCGGCCGCGCGGGGTGCGGATGGCCTCGAAAATGTAGGCCTCTGTGGTCATATCGGAGTGTTTCCTTCCTTAAAGGTGCCGACCGGCCATCCGACCGACCGTGTTCGATCCCGGCGAGCCCGCAGGCACACCACACCGGCGAACCGGGAGGTCACACACGGTTCCCTCCACAAGTCCGCCGAGCGCATAACGCTGTACAAACGCCGACATGCATCGACCTACGAGGCCCCGGGGCGCCCGTATGCCTGGGCATACCATAGAACCTCGTAGCACCGATGCTGACGACCACCCGTTCATAGTACAGCGGGATGCGAACTCCGGTTAACTTAACGTATTCCGGCAGGTGGCTGTCAACCACCCAGATGTGTGGCACCCAACTCAGTTCGCAGCAACTCCAAGGCCACCTCATCGGGGTCGCGGCGCTGTTCCGGGGGGACCGGCCGCGCCGATTCCGCGAGCATCTCCTGCTCTTCTTCCGGCGTCAACGCAGGTGGGACACCGTCGTAACCTACCGGTGAGTAGTCCGGCGGCCCGGGATCGTCCGGAAGGTCCGGCGCTTCGGGCGGCGGAATATCGTCGTCCGGCGCCGCTCGGTCGGCGGCACCGGCACTGCGCGGCGGGCGGAATTCCCGCCGCTGGCCCTGTCCCTGACTGTCGCGCCGATCGGCCGCGGCGCCCCTGGTGTCGGTCTGACCGCCGCGCGCATCGCCGTCCGCCGGCTGCGCCTGGTTCTGGCTGGGCCGGACGAATCGCGGAGGTTGCTGCTGCCCGGGGTTGCCCCCGCCCGCACCCCGGCCGGCCGGCGGTTCCGCGCCGCCGCGGGCAGAACGCTCCGAGGCCGCACCACCGGCACGCGCCCCACCGGAGTCACCCGACCCGACTTCCCACCGCACGCCGTACTGCCGGCCGATCACCGCGTGCACCGCGGCCCGGACGGCGTCGATGTTCTGCGGGATCGACAGACGCTGCGCGAGCGGAGCATGCGGATGCGCGAACACGATCGTGTCGTCCTCGACGCGGACGGCCCCGACCGCACCCGAGAGCAGCGCCGGCAAGGCCGCACTCGACTCTCGCGCCTTGGCCCGGATATCGGCCCAGGCGGTCTCGATCTCCCGCAGAACGTCCCCACCCGTATCGGCGGGCGAGGCCACCGGTTCCGTGGTCGCATCATCCGCGGCGCGGGCCACCGCCGCGCCCGACGCATCCCGCGCCCCGGGGGCGGCGGGCGCAGCGGATTCGGCGGCGGAAGCTCGGGCAGCACCGGCATCATCGCCGGAAGCGGGGGCGGACTCGGACTCGGCACCGCGGGAATCGGGACCCGCGCCGGCATCCGGACCGTTCGAACCCGCGGCGCTCGTCGGCCGACCGGCCGGAACCGAATCGCGATCGGGCTCGGGCTCGGGCTCGAAGGACCTTTCGGTGGACGCGGCCGAGCCCGAGAGATCTCCTACCTCCGGTCCGTCCGCGACCGAGCCGGAAGCGGCGGCGTTCTGCCGGTCGTGAGCGCCCTCATCGGATTCGGGCGACACCGGGCTTCGGGGGGCAGTGGAGGCCGCGCTACCGGGTTCGGGATGCGACACGTCGAGCGATTCCGGCTGGGCGACGGGATCCGCGGCGGACGGCAGATCGCCGGCGGCCGATTCGGCTGCGGCAACGCCCCGATCGGGAGCGGACTCCACCGCCCCGTCATGTCGCTCGGTATGGGCAACCGACTGTGCGCCGGAGGAAGATCCGGCGTCCGGTCCCGACTCGACGCCCCGATCGGCACTGCCCGCGGTGGGGTCGGAAGCGGTTGTCGCCGTGGCCTTTTCGTCCCCATCCGTACCGGTCGACGCCTGACGGCCGGTTTCACGGTCGGCCGATCCGGCTTCAGCGGTCGCTGTGGAGCCGGGCGCGGAGACCTGCTCACCGGTCGCCGGAACGTCGGCGGCACCGGGTGCGGACCGATCATCCGAGGACGGGCCACCGACCGGGGCCGCACCGTCCGAATCGGCCGAAAGACCTTGGGGCCGTTGTCCTTGCGACTCCTGCTGGGACTGCGACGGCGCCGATGATTGCGGACCGGTCGGCGATTGCGCTCGCTGCGCCGGATGCGGCGCACTCTTCTTCCCCCGCATCGCGGCCAGCGCTTCGGCGCCACGGCGGCGTGGCTCACCGGACGGCCGGCCCGCGCCACCGGAGGACTCCGGCGCGGCGGCGGGAGCAGCGGACGACTGTGGCGCCGCGGCGGGCCCGGCGGCCGGGACACCGCCGGATTCCATCCGCCGTTCCAGCCGTTCCAGTCGCTGCAACGCCGCCGATTCGGCCTCCGAGACCGAGGGCAGCAGCATGCGGGCGCACACCACCTCCAGTAGGAGCCGGGGCGCGGTGGCGCCGCGCATCTCGCCGAGGCCCTCGTGCAGCAGCTCCGCGTAGCGGGCGAGGGTAGCCGGGCCGATCCGGTCGGCCTGGTCCGCCATCCGGTCGATCACATCGCCGGGGCCGGTGACCAAATTGCGCTCGGCGGCATCGGGAACCGCGCGCAGCAGGATCAGGTCGCGGATGCGTTCGAGCAGGTCGGTGGCGAAGCGGCGGGGATCGTGACCGGCCTCCACCACTCGGTCGACGGTGGCGAACAGGGCCGCGCCGTCGTCGGCGGCCAGCGCGTCGACGGCCTCGTCGATCAGCGCGATATCGGTGACGCCGAGCAGCGCCAGCGCACGGGGATAGGTGACACCTTCGGGGCCGGCTCCGGCCAGCAACTGGTCGAGCACACTGAGGCTGTCGCGTGGCGAACCACCGCCGGCCCGAATCACCAGCGGGTAGACCGATTCCTCGACCTGCACCTGTTCCTGCTCGCAGATCTTGCCGAGCAGCCCGCGCATGGTGGCCGGCGGCAGCAGCCGGAAGGGATAGTGATGGGTGCGCGAGCGAATGGTCGGCAGCACCTTGTCCGGCTCGGTGGTGGCGAAGATGAAGATCAGGTGGGCCGGTGGCTCCTCGACGATCTTCAGCAGCGCATTGAATCCGGCCGTGGTGACCATATGCGCCTCGTCCACGATGAAGACGCGGTAGCGCGATTCCGCGGGCGCGTAGAACGCACGATCGCGTAGCTCGCGGGTGTCGTCCACGCCGCCGTGGCTGGCGGCGTCGAGTTCGATCACGTCGAGATTGCCGGGCCCGCCCGGAGCCAGCGCGACGCACGACGGGCACACCCCGCACGGTCGCGAGGTCGGACCCTCGGCGCAGTTCAGCGAGCGCGCCAGAATGCGCGCCGAGGACGTCTTGCCACAACCTCGCGGGCCGGAGAACAGGTAGGCATGACTGATCCGCCCGGTGTCGAGCGCGGTACTCAGCGGATCGGTGACGTGCTCCTGCCCCACTACCTCGGCGAAGGATGCCGGTCGATACTTCCGGTACAGAGCCACGGCCCGAGGGTACCGGCGGACACCGACAGGGAACCATTCGCGCACCCGGTATCCACCCCACCCGCCGAAGCGTTCGGCGGCATGAATAAACTATGATCTACATCACAAGCATTCTTTTCGTCCGATCTCACCGCGGACAACCGACCTGGTCAACAATCGGTTCGCGCCCGGAAATCGGAAACGGTGTGAATGTTCTGCCGATTTCGTCTGCGGGCCGTCGAGTAACGAAAGCTTTCGGACACGCGCCCCGTTTGCGCCCGAAATTATGGACGTAACGATTCCGTCACCCGGTTAGCGCCCGATCCGCTCTGCTGACTACCGTTGATTTCGGCAACTTCGGTAGCCAAACCTTCATCAGGTTGGCGTCCCCGGTCGGTCCCTCATCCCGACCGGGGCACAACAACATCCGGCCCGTTTCGGAGGTAATGACGGGTAATGACGACCGTGCCGTCGTGTGACGACATCGCCGCCGCCTGGCTCTCACATACCGATTTCGCCGGCGACCGGACCGCCACCGATCTGCTCAGCCGCGCCATCAGCCCCCGCGACTTCGCTCGCAACCGCGATTCCCTTCCGGTTTCCGCCGCGGCCGATCCGGTCACCGCGGGCGCCATTCTGGAATTGCTGGGCCGCGGCCAGGTTCCCACCATGCCGGCCATTCACACCCTGATCGCACAGAATCGGATACGCGCCGAGGCCGAACGCATCGAACGGCTGGGCCGGCGCGCGCAGCGCAGTATCGACGAATTCGGCCGCACGCTCGCCGAGCTGACCCAGAACTATTGGCACACCCACGCGACAGGCCCGACCCGCCGCGATATTCTCGCCGCCGAACCGGTGATGACACTGATCCGCGAACGCGTCGGAGATATCGCCCCGAATGCGGTCAAACATTTGTGGCTCATCGAACGGGCGCAGCGCGCGGGGTGGATCGCCTTCGACGCCACGCCGCGTTCGCTGTGCGCGGCCCGGCGCTTCCACTCGGCGAAATACGGCAACCGCGTGTCGCTGCGCCCGGTCAACACCATCGGCACCCTCGTGGCCGAGTTCCTGGACACCTACCGCACCACCCACGGCCGCCCGCCGCGCTGGTCGGTTGTCGCGCACGAGCTGCGCGACGACCGCGGCCGGCGGGTGTTCAACGACACCGCCGACGCCCGCGTCCAGCAGCAGTGGCTCGTCACCGCGCAATGGGTCGCGCTCGAGGACGATCTGCCGGTCCCCGGGGACCGTGGCCGGCGCGCGCTGGCACGGCGGGCTCGCAAGCGCGGGAATTGAATCCGAACGGAAGTACCAGACTCGCTCATCGGCCCGACACGAGGGGTTCGGTAGTTTCTTGCCACGCGAACGCGTGTGGAAAAGGAGTTGTCCGTGCCCCCGACCATCGACCCCGCCGCCACGGCGTGGCTGTTGACCAGCACCGCGCTGGTCCTGCTCATGACGCCCGGCCTGGCGATCTTCTACGGCGGCATGGTGCGCACGACCGGCGTGCTGAACATGCTGATGATGAGCTTCATCTCCATCCCGCTGGTGACCGTGGTGTGGCTGCTGTTCGGTTACACCCTGGCCTTCGGTGACGACGCCGGCGGTGGATTCATCGGCGGGCTGGAACATTTCGCGATGACCGGCATCACCCCGGGCACCGTGCGCAGCGGCGTTCCGGAACTGCTGTACGCGACCTTCGAACTGACCTTCGCGATCCTCACCGTCGCGCTCGTCAGCGGCGCCATCGCCGATCGCGCCAAGTTCTCCGCGTGGATGGTGTTCGTACCGGTGTGGGCGCTGGTGGTGTTCGCTCCGATCGCGCACTGGGTATGGGGCCCGAACGGCTGGCTGGCTTCCTTCGGCGTGCTCGATTTCGCCGGTGGTCTGGTGGTCGAAATCGCTTCCGGCGCTTCGGCTCTCGCCTTGGCGCTGGTATTGGGACCGCGGATCGGGTTCAAGGTGGACGCGATGCGCCCGCACAATCTGCCGTTCGTGTTGCTGGGCGCCGGACTGCTGTGGTTCGGCTGGTTCGGCTTCAACGCCGGATCCGCGTTCAAGGCCGACGGACTGGCCGCCGCGGTCTTCCTGAACACCTTGGTCGCGGGCTGTCTGGGCATGCTCGGCTGGTTGATCGTGGAGCAGATCCGCGACGGCCGCCCGACCACCTTCGGCGCGGCCTCCGGCGCGGTGGCCGGTCTGGTCGCGATCACGCCCTCGTGCGGTTCGGTCAATGCCCTCGGCGCGGTGATCGTGGGCTTGGCGGCCGGTGTGGTCTGCTCCTTCGCGGTCGGCTGGAAATTCAAGGCGGGCTACGACGATTCGCTCGATGTGGTGGGCGTGCACTTCACCGGTGGCGTGGTCGGCACCCTGTTGATCGGCGTGCTGGCGAACCGGGTGATGACCGGCGGGTCGCGCGGGTTGTTCTACGGCGGCGGACTCGCCCAGCTCGGAAAGCAGGCGGTCGGCGTCGTTGTGGTCGCGCTGTGGGCCTTCGGCGTCTCCTATCTGATCGGCAAGGTCATCGATCGCGTGATGGGCTTCCGGGTCAGCAAGGAGGACGAGGTCGGCGGCATCGACTTCGCCCTGCACGCCGAGACCGCCTATGTGGAGGGCGTGCACGGCCACGCCCCGCGCGGGCTGTTCGGTCATCATCCGCACAACGGCGGTGAGCGACCCGCCGGTGACGGGGATCGCTGACACCGATCCCGGCTCTCCTCTTGCGCCCGGCTAGGGTAACGGCGTTACGCTAACACCGTTACCCAATGCCGGCCGCCCGAGGAGCACTCATGCTGACCCGCATCGCACGGCTCGCCACCCGGTACCCGAAACGGGTGCTCTTCGCCGCTCTCGCCCTGGCGCTGCTCTGCGGCGGCTTCGGCGCCACGGTCACCGCCCACCTGCAAGCCGGCGGATTCACCTCCGACAAGGCCGAATCCACCCGCGCGGCACAACTGGTGGCCGACGAGTTCAACGGCGCCCAGCCCAATCTGGTGCTGCTGGTGCACGCCGACGAGGGCGTGGAGTCGGCCGCGGCCCGCTCGGCCGGCGCCGACATCGTCGCCCGGCTCGGCAGTCGCTCCGACACCGTCGGCGTCCGCTCGTATTGGACCAGTCCGCCGCAGCTGGCCGCCGCACTGCGCAGCACCGACGGTAAGAGCGCGTTGGTCATGGCCTATCTCACCGGGGGCGACGACAAGGCCCAGCGCACCGCCGGTGAGATCGCGAGCTCCCTGCCCGTTTCCACGCCGGGTGTCACCGTGCAGTCGGGCGGAATCGCCGCTGTCTACCACGATGTCAACAACCAGGTCACCAAGGATCTGGCGATGGCCGAGGGCATCGCGGTCCCGCTCACCGCGATCGTGCTGATCCTGGTGTTCGGCAGCGTGATCGCGGCCTCGCTGCCGTTGGCGGTCGGGATCTTCGCGATTCTGTGCACGCTCGCGATCCTGCGCAGCTTCACCCTCTTCACCGATGTGTCGATCTACGCGCTGAATATGACCACCGCGCTGGGACTGGCCTTGGCGATCGACTACAGCCTGTTCATCGTCAGCCGATACCGCGAGGAATTGGCCGCGGGGTCGAGCCACGAGGCCGCCGCGGTGCGCGCGGTGCAGACCGCGGGACGCACGGTGTTGTTCTCCGCGCTGACGGTCGCGCTCGCGCTGGCGGTGCTCAGCGTCTTCGACATGTACTTCCTGAAGTCGTTCGCCTATGCCGGGGTCGCGGTGGTGGCGGCCGCGGCGATCGCCTCGATCGTGATTCTGCCCGCGGCGCTGGTGTTGCTCGGGGACCGGATCAATTCCTGGAATCTGCGGGTGGCGATCCGGAAACTGTTCGGCCGCACCGAGCCCGCACCGCGACCGGAGCACGAGTCCGGCTGGTATCGCACGGTCACCTGGGTGATGCGGCGGGCGTTGCCGGTCTCCATCGCGATCATCGCGGTGCTGCTCGCGGTCGGCGCGCCATTCCTCGGGGTGAAATTCGGCTATCCCGACGACCGGGTGCTGCCCGCCGGATCGACCAGCCGCGCGGTCGGCGACGAGTTGCGGGCGGAATTCCCCGCCGTGAACTCCGGAACCGGGACGACGATCGTGCTGCCGGGTGCGCCGAGTGAACCCCAGGCGATCAGCGGCTACGCCACGGCGCTGTCGAAGGTCGACGGCGTGAACGCGGTGCTGTCGAGTAGCGGCGTCTACGTGTCCGGCGCCCGGATGGGCGGTGCCGCGCCGGGGATGGCCGGCGACTCGGGCCAATATCTCACCGTCACATCGACATTCGATCCGTACTCCCAACAGGCGAAGGATCAGCTGCAGGCATTGCGCGATGTGCCCGCGCCCTCGCCGGCGCTGTTCGGCGGTGCCGCGGCGATGAACATGGACTCCCTGCACGCCCTGGGAGAACGGCTGCCGCTGGCGATCGCACTGATCGCACTGGCGACCTTCGTGGTCCTGTTCCTGTTCACCGGCAGCGTGGTGCTCCCGCTGAAGGCCGTGGTGATCAACTCGCTGTCGCTGACCGCGATGTTCGGCATGATGGTGTGGATCTTCCAGGAGGGGCATTTCTCCGGACTGCTCGGCTTCACGCCCACCGGCTTCCTGGTGCCCACCATGCCGATCCTGATGTTCTGCCTGGCCTTCGGGATGTCGATGGACTACGAGGTGTTCCTGCTCTCCCGCATCCGCGAGGCCTGGCTGGCTTCCGACCGCACCGCCGCCGACAACGACCGTTCGGTGGCCATCGGTGTCGCCCGGACCGGTCGCATCGTCACCGCGGCCGCCCTGCTGATGGCGATCGTGCTGGGCGCCATGATCACCGCGAAGGTGTCGTTCATGCAGATGTTCGGTCTCGGTCTCACGATCACCGTGCTGGCCGACGCCACCGTCATCCGCATGCTGCTGGTTCCGGCGCTGATGCGGCTGATGGGCCGCGGAAACTGGTGGGCCCCAGGCCCCTTGGCACGCTGGCACGAGCGGTTCGGTCTCACCGAACATCCCACGCCCGCGACGCCGGAGCGCGCCGCGGAACCGGAACCGGCGGGGCGGCCGTGACACGTTCGAGCCGTCCCCGTTCCGCCCGCGGCTCCGGTACCGAGCTGCGCGCCGAAATCCTCGCCGCGACACGAGAGTTGCTGGCTCGCACCGGCAATGCCGATTCGGTGTCGATCCGTGAGGTCGGCAAGTCGGTGGGCGTCACCGCACCGTCGATCTACCGCCACTTCGCCGACAAGGACGACCTCATCGATGCCGCGGTGGCGGAGGTGTTCGAAGATCTCGACGCGGCCATCGGCGCCGCGAGCGACCCGACCGTCTCGCCCATGTCCCGGATGCGTCAGCAGGGCCTGGCCTATGTGCGCTTCGCCTTGCAGCATCCCGGTCAATACCGAGTCGCCACCGCCGCCTCACCCGGCGAAGGCCCCTCCGCGGTGGACGTGGTGCTGGGTAGTGGTGCGTTCCAACGGTTTTCGCAGACGGTACAGGAGGCGATGGACTCCGGCGTGATCGCGCCCGGCGACCCGATGCCGCTGGTGCTCGAACTCTGGGCCGCCGCCCACGGCATCGCGTCGCTGCTCATCGCCAAACCCCATCTGCCGTGGGGCGACGCCGAAGCCGTCGCCGACCGGGTCATGGCGGCGGCCTGCCTCGGGCATGCGGTCCTGGACGTCATCGGCGGGGAAACGCCGGATCCCGACGAGGGTGCGCGGTGGTTGGCGCAGTTGCGGGAGCGGGGATAGGCCGACCGCTCACGCCGACCGGATTCGGCCGCCGGTCACGACACCGAATCCGACGGCGAGTTCCAGGTGTTGCACATCCAGGTGCGGTTGTTGTCGTGTCCCTGGTCGTACCACGCCCCGTAGTGGTCGGGCGTGCCGTGATCGCGCATATCGCCCGCTCGGTCGCCGCGACGATAGTTGGTCTGACGAATCCTTCCGACCTGATCGGTGGTGAGCGAGCCGACGAATTGCGATGAGCCCACCCACATTCCGCCGAAGCACTGCGCTTCCAGCTCCAGGCGACGCGACAACTCCAATCCGACCGCGGACCGCACCCCCGCGTCGTAGCGATCCTTGTTCTCCTTGTCGGAGATGCCGGAGATCCCTTGTACGTGATGTCCGTACTCGTGTGCGAACACCGAGGCGTAGATCTCGGCCTGGTCGCCGAATTGTTCGACCTGCAGGTGATCGAGCGGCATATAGATCGTGTTGTTGGTCGAGCAGTAGAACGCCGCGTAATTGCCGCCCGAACTGGTGCAGGGCGAGACGGCGTCCACACCGCGCGCGGGCACGCTGACCGTCGGACTCGAGAACGGCAGGTTCGCCGCCTGCAGGACCGGCTGCCACATCCGGTCCAGGCAGTCCTTCTCCGCGTTGAAGAAGGCGGTGGCGGCCGCGACACTCGAACCCCAACGCGGATAGCCGCATTCGATATTGATCAGGCCGGAGTCGTGATCGCCGAACAGCGGATTGTTCGCGGTGGCGACAACCGGTTGCGGTCCGGCCGGTTTCGTCGACGTCGGCGCGGCACGCGTGGTTCGCGTCGCGGCCCGGGTGGTGGTGGCGCGAGCCGAGGTGGAGTAGGTGGTGACCTCGGAACTGGACGCGGTCGGGTCGCTCGTGCTCGTGGCCCACGTCGGCGTCGTATACGTGAAACTCGGCGCCGACGTCGAATACGACGACGCCGACGAATTGTCACGACCTCCCATGGTCGCGAACGCGACCAAGCCGCCGACCACCACGAAGACGAACAGCACGGCGAAGACCGCACCGACCGCGCCGCCACCGGACCTCGGCGGCGGATAGGGACGGCCGTAATAGCCGGGCGGCGGCAACGGCGGACCGCCGTACGGACCGACCGGATACGCACCCGGCGGCGGCAGCGGCGCACCGTACGGTGGTCGCGGACCGGGCGGCGGATACCCCGGCGGCGGGCCGTATCCGGGTGGTGGTCCGTACCCGGGCGGGCCGTAAGGCGGGCGCCCGTGCGGCGGAACACCGTGCGGCGGTGGGTATCTCGGCGGTTGCGGCATGGCGGATCAGCTCACCTGTCCGGACGGCGCGATGAAGGTGTTGCAGGGCGCGGTCGCGTTCTTGTCGAATCCGGTGCTCCACCAGTCGCCGGCGTGTTCCGCGGTGCCGTGGCTGCGCATATCGCCGGCGCTGTCACCCCGGCCGTAGGCATCCTTGCGCGCGGACTGCGCCTGCACCGGCGTCAGCGACTTCCCGCCTGCCGAGGACGCGAAGTACATGCCGTCGAAACAGTTGGCCTGCAATTCGATTCGCCGGGAGAGGTCGAGCCCCTCGTCGCTGTAGAGGCCGGTCTGGCGGCGTTGTTTGTTGGCCGCGCCGAGAATCCCGGACAGCGCCTGGATGTGGTGACCGTATTCGTGGGCGAAGACCGAGAGGTAGATCTCCCAGTGATCGTGGAACATATCCGTCTGCAGCTGACTGATCGGCATGTAGATGGTCTGATCCGCACCGCAGTAGAAGGCCGCGAAATTGCTGCTCGATCCACTGCACGGCGTGGTGATGCCCGAAGTGCTCGCGGTGACAACGAGTTTCGGCGGGGTGAAACTCAACTTCGCCTGCTCCAGCACCGGCTTCCAGGCGTCGGCCAGACAGGCTGCGGCACTGTCGAAGAACGCGCGCGCGGCGTCGACCTGCGTGCTCCACGGGGTGTACGGACAGCGCGCCGGATTCAGCGGCGAACCGGGATCGGCCAGGAGCGGATTGGCGCCGGTCTCGGGGACGCCCGCGGAATCCTTTCCGGGCGGCGGGTTGTAGCTGTAGTTGCCGTGTTCTCCCGTATGCGAGGCGGCGTCGAATCCGGTCCGCACGGCGAAGCGGATGAGGCCCGAGGTGACGATCAGCAGCACCACGACGACGACCGCGCCGAAGCCCCCGCCACCTCGCTTGCGCGGCGGAGCGGAGCGCGGACCGGCCGGACCGTACGGCCGCGGCGGTGGCACGGGTGGACGATGTCCGGGCGGCGCGGACGGTCGATAACCCTGTCCCGCAGCGTATCCGGGATGCCCGCCGTAACCCGGAGCGGCGGGGTACGGCGGAGGCCCGGCGGGCGGTGCGTAACCTGCATAGCCGGGCTGCGGATATCCGGGCGGTGCCGTGTGGCCGTATCCCGGCGGCGGTCCCGGACGCTGCCGGCCGCCCGGAGCATGGGGTGGAACCGGCCGTCCGCCCCGCGGATTCGGGCCGTGCCCGTAGGGTGGTCGACTCACTCCCCCACTCCCCCTTGTCCGTTCCTCATCCGGCGACAGCCACCACTCTCCGGCGACAGCCGCCGACGCAGAATAGCAAGCCGCCGGATTCGCGACGCCTGCTCGCACAATGGCCCACCGCTAAGCTACTGCCCCATGCTGATCTTTCGGGGGGGCGCGTTCGGCGCTCTGTTGTTGATAGCGGCCGGGCTGTTCGCCGCAGCACCGGCCGCGCGGGCACAGGAGCCCGCGGGTGTGTCGATCATCGCGGATGTCAAACTCAGCGAGGCCGGTCTGCTCGAGGTGGCGGAAACCGTGAAGGTACCGCCGGGTGGTCAGTTCCACATGGCGTTGCCGTTGCGGGTGGGACGCGACGACGGGAGTGAACGCCGTTTCGGTGTGACCGACATCTCCAGTACCGGACCGGGTTCGGCGAAGGTGGCGGGCGATGTGTTCAGCGTGGACGCGCCGCCGGGGGAGTCGTCGTTCAAGTACACCGTGCACGGCACGGTCAGCGATGCGCCGGGTACGCAACTGTTCCATTGGACGGGGGCCCTCAACACCGATGTCGCCTCGTTCGACGGTTCGGTGATCAGCCCGAGTTACCGGATGGGGATCGCCGACTGCACGGTCGGCTCGGTGGGTAGCACCCGCAAATGCAACGACGCCCGCGTCGAACCGGACGGCGTGCTCACCATGCACGAGGAGAATCTGCACAAGGGCGACATTCTCGATGTGACCCTGCAGGTACCGCCCGGCACGGTGAAGGCCAACGCCGATATTCGCGGCGGCCGCGGGACGGGCGCCTTCGCCGTCACCGCACCGGTGCTGATCGCCTTCGGTGTCCTGCTGGCGGCGCTGGCCGCCTTCGGCGCCTATCTGGCCTGGGCTCGCCGCCAGGACGCCGCGGCCCTGACCGCCACCGGAACTCTGGATCCGGTGCAGCGCAACGGAAACCACAGCGAATTCGTCTCTCCCGACGGCATTTTGCCCGGTGAGGCGGGACTGTTGCTCGACGGCTCCGCCGATGCCGCCGATATCGCCGCCACCGTGGTGGATCTGGCGGTGCGGCGCTATCTGTGGATCGCGCCGGTGAGCGATTCGGACTGGCGCATCACCCGGGTGAATCCCGTCGACGATCAACTGCGCAGCTACGAAAAGCACGTCTATACGACCCTGCTGCCCGAGGGCGCCGACTCGGTTCTGTTGTCGGAACTGCGGGCGCCGGGTCGCGTCGCCGCCGAGCCCGTACGCTCCGCGCTGCGCCGCGACGCGCTCGAACGTGGCACGCTGATCGATCACGATCGGCGGGGACTCGCCTTCTGGATCGGCGTCGCGCTGCTGGTGATCGGGGTGGGGGCCACCGTCGGCCTCGCCGTCGCCGGCGGATATGCGCTGGTCGGCGTGGCCATCGCGCTCGGCGGCGCGGCCATGCTGCTACTCGGCCGGTATCTGCCGGCGCGGACCGCCGCGGGCCGCGCGCTCGCCACACAGGTGAAAGCTCTGCAGAACGGTCTGGACGCGCAGCGGCCCGATCAGATCCCGCCGGCCGATCGCGAACTGCTGTTCTCGCGGGCGCTACCGTTCACGATCATCGGTGGCCGGGCCGACAACTGGATCCGCACCTTCCGCGATGTGGATCCCGGGGCCGATCGTCAGGCCGGGCTCTACTGGTTCGGCGGCTTCGATCGCGACCGGAATCTGCACCGGTTCGCCGGGCATTTCCCGTATTTCATCACCGCATTGGAGGGGCTTTTCACGACGGCGGGTCGCTGACCCGCCGGATGACCTCGTAGGCCGCCCGAGGGGTGGTGCGGCCTTCGGCTACGGCGGGCAGCAACCCGACCAGCCCCCACGACAGGAATGTGGTCTCGGGCTCCGCGCTGCCCTGGCCGGCCAGGATCTCGGCGAACATCTGCTGGGTGCCACGTACGACGACCATGGTGCTCTTCGGGCCGAGCAGCGCCCGGTAGACCTCGCGATGCCCCTCGGCCAGTTCGATGATGGTTCGTATCGGGTCACCCGAGCGGCGGGCGAGCGCCGCACGCAGGAATTCGGTTCCACTGACCACGAGCAGGTCGTCCTTGCTGCGGAAGTGGGCGTAGAACGTCGAACGGCCGACATCGGCGCGGTCGAGGATGTCCTGCACGGTGATCCGGTCGTAGGGGCGTTCGATCATTAGCTCGATCAGGGCGCGATGCAGCGTGCTGCGGGTACGCCGGACGCGGCGGTCGTTATCGGACACTGTGCCTCCGGGTGTGCGGAAACGAACGGTTTCGATGCTTTTGCCTCTGGTGGGAGCAGCCGCTTCACCAGATCATGAAGACATGTTCCGAATCGAACAAGACCCCCAGGGCATTTTGATCACCAACCCGCGCGGCTACAGCGCGTTCACCACCGTCTTCTTCGGCGGCAGACGCCGACGACACGCGGCCGCCCTCGCCGCCGCCAGTGGCGCGGAACCCGGCGGACGCGCCCTCGATATCGCCAGCGGCCCGGGCACATTGGTGTTCGCGCTGGCCGACCGGGTCGGTCCCCGCGGTGAAGTCGTCGGTATCGATGCCGCCCGCGAGATGGTCGAGTACGCCACCGCCCGGTCCGGCAACCGGACGAACTGCCGCTTCGAGTACGGCGTGGCCCAGTCGCTGCCGCTGCCGGACGCTTCGTTCGACGTCGTCACCTGCACGTTCGGGATGCATCACATTCCCGAGGCGGATCGTGGGAACGCCCTGTCGCAGATGTGGCGGGTACTACGGCCGGGTGGACGGGTTCTCCTGGCCGATATGGCGCCCGTGGGTGTGCACGGGCGGCTGACGAAGCTGCTCAGCAGGCATATGGATCCCACCGAGATCGATATCCGGCGGTATCGGAATCCCTTGGAGCAAGCGGGATTTCAGGACTTGGAGTATCGGACGGTGCAACCGTCGACAGGTGTGCTGACCGGCGTCAAGCCCGCATAGGGCCACAGCCACGGCCGGGACGGTGGACCCGCCCCGGCCGCCGAGTCTTCGCTCGTGGACTCGGCCGCCGCTCGTCTGCTCAGCGCCAGCGCCCGGGTCCTCAGCGCGAGCGCCCGGGTCCTCAGCGCGAGCGCGTTGCCCGGCGCAGCGCCGACAGCGGATCGGCGTAGCAGACGCTGAGTGAGGTGACGGCCGCGGCATGCTCCTGAACCCGCCCGCCGAATCGGCTGATCCGCAGATCCGCCGGGGCGAGAGTCGTGGCGCGACCGAAGGCCTGCACGACTCGTTCGAGCCCCGGCCGGTATCCGGTGAAGGCCTGTCCGCCCAGCACCACCCGATCGGGATTGAACATGTCGCGCACCAGAGCCGCGGTGTTGCCGAGGATTTCGGCCCGCTCGAACAGCATGTCGCGAGCCGGGGCGGAACCCTGTTCGGCGGCACGGTACAGCTCGGCGATCACCGGTTTCCGCGGCGCCTCCCGCTTCGGCACGATGCCGGCGCGCACGGCGCGAGCCAGCACGGCCGCCTCGCCGACCGTGGCCTCCAAGCAACCCCGCCGGCCGCACGAGCAATCGATATCGGATCCGGTCGGCAGATGCGCGATCGAACCCGGGCCGTTCGCCGGGGTGTAGACACGATCGTGCAGCGTGACCGCGACACCGACCGTCTCCCGGCCGTAGATGTAGAGGCTGCTGCCGGGCCGGTCCTGGGCGCCGGAGCGATCCGGCGCACCGGTGGTGAGCAGCAGTTCGGCCGCGGCCATCGCCTCCACGTGGGCGGCGACCGAAACCGGCAGGTCCAGCACGGTGGCGAAGATCGGGCCGACCGGCGCCGACTGCCAATCCAGGCGGGGATGATCCACGACGCCGGCGACGGGATCGACCCGTCCGGCCAGCGCCACACCGACCCACAACGGCCGGCGCCGCGGTAATCGGTCCAGGAAGGCCTTGGCGCTGCGCGCGATGATGGTGATGGCCGCCTCCTGCGCGGCCTGCGGGGTGGCGATCTCCAACCCGCCGAGAATGCGGCCGGACAGATCGGCGGCCACGATCCGGGTGAGATTCGCACCGATATGGACGCCCAGTGTGGCGAAGCGGTCGGTATCGACCTCGAACGGCACGCGCGGGCGTCCGACCGCACCGGATGCGGTGAGGTCGGCGCGCTCTCGCAACAGTCCGGACGAAAGTAGCGCCGACACTTGCCGATTCACGGTGGCGATGCTCAAACCGGTTGTCTGAGCGGCGTTGTCGCGGAAGATGGGTCCGCGGGTGGCGGCACGCAGCACAGCGGCCGCCGGGTTGTCGGTGATCCGCAATTCCGGCGGCACCACCGGCCGCGGCACACTGCGTACCGGCCGCGGACGAGAAGGGGAAGACTGTCGTTCGAGGATGGGGCTCGTCATGGGGCGAAGTCCTTGTCGAAAGTCTCGTGAAGAGACGACTACATCGGCAACAAGGCAGCGAGAAGGGCCCGAAAAGGGTCGACAGACGGACGACTGGAGCGGTCTCAGCTGCGCGGCCGGGAACAACACAGTTCCCGCTGCCGCGGCAGCCGCACACCGAGCGCCACGGTCACATAGGTGACCCGTGCGCGGTTCGAACGGCTGGTGGACATGTGGAAAACGGTAACACCCCGATTCCGCGCCGCGCCAGCGAACGGTCACGGCACATATTGCGCTCACACTGATTCGAATGCGGGCCCGCATCGCCGCAGGTGGCGCATTACCTTCGATCGCCCGGATTTCAGCAGGTCCGACGCTCGGGCGGGCGGCGGATAACCGCACGCCCGGCCGGCGCCGCCCATGCGGCCGGCGCTCCCGCCCGGGCCCCGCCGTTACGCTCGGAAACCGCAGGTCACAAGCGTGAGGAGGTGGAGATGACGGCCGATCCGGTACCCCTGCGTCAGCAGCACGGGTCCGCTGCCGACCACCCGGCTTCCGGGGCGGAGACTACGGCGGCAGCCGCCGGCGCCCGCACCATCCGCAAGGCGGATCGGGCCCGACAGGTGGCCGATGTGCTGCGCCAGCAGATCCACACCGGCCAGTGCTGCGACCCGCTGCCCACCGAATCCGAACTCGCCGCGGAATTCGCCGTCTCCCGCAACGCGGTGCGCGAGGCACTGGCACTGCTGCGCGACGAGGGCCTCATCGGCCGTGTCCCGCGAGTGGGAACCTATGTGGCGCAACGCAAATACGATCACGGCCTGGACAGCCTGCGCGGTCTGAAGGAAACGCTGCGCGGGCACGGCGAGGTGCGCAACGAGGTGCGCGCGGCGGTGCGCCTCACGCCACCGCCCGCGGTTGCCAACCGGCTCGGCCTGGCGCCCGGCGAATCCGCGGTCTACCTGGAGCGGCTGCGCTACCTGGGTGATCTGCCTCTCAGCCTGGACCACACCTATCTGGCGCCGGACATCGGCGAGCAGGTACTCGACTGCGATCTGCGGTCGGAGGACATCTTCGGGCTCATCGAACAGATCAGCGGCCAGTCGCTCGGTTCGGCCGATCTGGCGGTGGAGGCCATCACCGCCGACATCCACAGCGCCGCCACCCTGCAGGCCCCCGAGGGCAGCGCACTGCTGCTGCTGGAACGTCTCACCTATCTCGCCGACGGGCGCCCGGTGGATCTCGAGTACATACGCATGCGTGGTGATCGGATCACCCTGCGCGACAGCCTGATTCGCACCACGGAAAGCAACGATTGGAGGCTGAGCCGCCATGGCGTCGGTCAATCAGCGGGCTGATGTCCCGGTAACCATCGACGAATCGCTGTGCATCGAGGGATGCACGCTATGTGTGGAGATCTGCCCGCTGGATTCGCTGGCGATCAATCCGGACAACGGCAAGGCGTTCATGCACGTCGACGAGTGCTGGTACTGCGGGCCGTGCGCGGCGCGCTGTCCCACCGGCGCCGTCACCGTCAATATGCCGTATCTGCTGCGCTGAATCGCGCAGCGGAATCTTTCAGTGGCCGCCCTCGGCCCGATTTCGAGGAAATACCATGAAGTACCGTCGTGGCCGCATACTGGCCGCCGCCGCCCTGATCGCCACCCTGGCCGCCGGATGCTCGCTCGAGCAGACCGGATCCGGGGACACCGTCCGGGTGGTCGTCGGCTATCAGTCCAAGACCATCAATACCGTCACCGCCGGAACGCTGCTGCGCGCCAAGGGTTTCCTGGAGAATCGCCTGAACGACCTGACCGCGAAGGGCGGCCCGAAATATCAGGTCGAATGGCAGGACTACGACACCGGCGCGCCGATCACCGCGCAGATGATCGCCGAGAAGATCGATATCGGCTCGATGGGCGATTACCCCCTGCTGATCAACGGTTCCCGAACCTCCGCCAGTGAGCGTTCGGCCACCGAATTGGTCTCGATCACCGGCTACCAGCCGCGGGGTTCCCTGAATATGGTTGTCACCGCGCCGAATTCGACGGCGATGTCGCTGTCGGATCTGGCGGGCAAGAAGGTGTCCGCGAGCGTCGGCTCCGCCGGTGACGGCACTCTGCGCCAGGCTCTGAGCCGCGCGAACATCGACCCCGCGCACGGTGTGGACGTGCTCAACCAGCAGCCGCAGATCGGCGCGTCCGCATTGGAATCCGGCCAGGTGCAGGCGCTTTCGCAATTCGTGGCATGGCCCGGCCTGCTCGTTTTCCAGGACAAGGCCAAGCTGCTCTACGATGGCGCCGAGTTGAACGTGCCGACATTCCACGGTGTGGTGGCACGTCGTGATTATTCGAAATCCCATCCCGAGGTGCTCGATGCATTCCTGCAGGCGCAACTTGACGCCACCGATTTCCTGCACGCGAAACCGCTCGAAGCCGCGCAGCTGGTCGCTGACAACTCCGGACTGCCGGCGGAGGTCGTCTACCTCTACAACGGACCCGGGGGAACCTCGTTCGACACGCCCCTGAAGCCGCAGCTCGTCCAGGCGTTCAAGGGTGATGTTCCGTATCTGAAGTCGATCGGCGACTTCGCCGATTTCGATATCGACAAATTCGTCGACGACGCCCCATTGCGGAAAGCCTTCGCCGAACGCGGTGTGAATTACGAGGCGGCCGTGGCGAACTTCGCCGATCCCGCGCCGATCACGGGCACCGACCCGAGCACCGGTAAACCGGTCTCCGATGCGGCCCTCGCCGGCGAGATCTGGTTCGACGGCCAGGCTGCCGCACAGCCCGCGGGCAACCCCACCGATCTGCTGCGCGCGGTGAAAGCCGCACGGGCGCAGGGGAAGAAGGTCCGCGCCGCCTACGTGCCGGATGCGGAACTCGGCACTCGCTGGTTCGCGGACAAGGCGCAGTGGGTGCGCGAGGGCGATACCTACCTGCCCTTCATCACCCCCGGCGCGGTGCAGCGGTATCAGGCCCGCCACCCCGGTGCGGTCGCGGTGAGTTACGACCAGGCCATCGGTGAGGTGCGGTCGTGAGCGCCACCACCATCCCGGTCGACGCCGGCGCTCCGGACATCACCGCGGCACGGGAAACCACTGCGCCCGCCGGACACCACGGCACCGCAGGGTTGTGGGGCTCGCGGCTGGTTCGGGTGGCCTCCATCGTCATCGCGCTGATCGCCTGGCAAGTGCTGACCGCCAACCATCTTCGGCTGTGGGTTCGCTTCGATACGCTGCCGACGGTCACCCAGATCCTGCACCGGCTGCGGGTACAGGTGCAGACCGACACCTTCTGGCTGGACCTCGGCCAATCATTGATCCGCATTCTCAGCGGCTTCGGGCTGGCCGCGGTGATCGGTGTCGCGACCGGGGTGGCACTGGGGCGTTCACGCTGGTTCGCCGACATCTTCGGACCGCTGACCGAGTTGGCCCGCCCGATTCCGGCGGTCGCGATCGTGCCGGTGGCCATCCTGCTGTTTCCCACCGACGAGGCCGGCATCGTGTTCATCACCTTCCTCGCCGCCTACTTCCCGATCATGGTGAGCACCCGGCACGCGGTGCGGGCACTGCCGACCATCTGGGAGGAATCGGTGCGCACGCTGGGCGGTAACCGCTGGGACGTGCTGGTGCGGGTGGTGTTGCCGGGCAGCCTGCCGGGCGTGTTCAGCGGGCTGTCGGTCGGGATCGGCGTGGCGTGGATCTGTGTGGTTTCGGCCGAGATGATCTCCGGGCGCCTCGGCATCGGCTACCGCACCTGGCAGGCATACACGATCGTCGACTATCCCGGTGTGTTCGTCGGCATCATCACCATCGGCGTGCTGGGCTTCGCCACCTCGGCGGCCATCGAATTGCTGGGACGGCGCGCCACCCGCTGGCTGCCGCGTGCGGGAGAGGTGACGAAATGAGCTCGAGCGCAATGGGTTTGCGACTCGATCGGGTGGACCTTCGCTACGGTGGCGCACCTGTGCTGGACGGGCTGACACTCGATATCCGCGCGGGCGAGATCCTCGTCCTGACCGGGCCGTCCGGATGCGGGAAATCCACGGTGCTGCGCGCCCTGGCCGGCCTGCTGCCGCCCCGCTCCGGACGCGCGCTCGCGGACGGCGACGCGATCACCGGGCCCTCCCGCGATCGGGCGATGGTGTTTCAGGACAATGCGCTGTTGCCCTGGCGCACTGTGCGTTCCAATATCGAACTGGCGTTGAAGTTGCGCGGGGAGCCGCGGGCTACCCGCCGAGCGCAGGCCGAGCGCTGGATCGAGGAGGTCGGGCTCACCGGTTTCGGCGACTATCTGCCCAAGAGCCTGTCGGGCGGTATGCGCCAGCGCGTACAACTCGCGCGCGGGCTGGCCGGGGCGCCGCGCGCGGTACTGATGGACGAGCCGTTCGGCGCTCTGGACACTCCGACGCGAATCACCATGCAACGACTTCTGATTCAAACCTGGCAGACCCATCCCACCACGGTCGTCTTCGTCACCCACGACGTGGACGAGGCGCTGACCCTCGGGGACCGGGTCGCGGTGCTCGGCGGCACCGACCGTGCCCTGCATTCGCTGATCGCGGTGCCGAACCCGCGCGGCAAGGACGTCGATCGCAGTGCCGAGCGTGCCGAAATCCTCGCCGCTCTCGATCGTTCGCCGCGGTCGGCCGCTGCCTGAGCCGCCCCGACTATTCACCTCCCTGGAGTGCGCTGATGAAGATTCCCGAGCTGTCCGACACCGTGCGCCTGGACTGCGATGTGCTGGTGATCGGCGGCGGAACCGCCGGCACCATGGCCGCGCTCACCGCCGCGGAGAACGGCGCGAACGTGCTGCTGCTGGAGAAGGCGCACGTGCGTCACTCCGGCGCGCTGGCCATGGGCATGGACGGCGTGAACAACGCCGTCATCCCGGGTAAGGCGGAGCCGGAGGACTACGTCGCCGAGATCACCCGCGCGAACGACGGAATCGTCGACCAGCGCACCGTGTATCAGACCGCGACCCGCGGTTTCGCCATGGTGCAACGGCTGGAACGCTACGGCGTGAAGTTCGAGAAGGACGCCTACGGCGAGTACGCGGTGCGCCGCGTGCACCGCTCGGGCTCCTATGTGCTGCCGATGCCGGAGGGCAAGGACGTCAAGAAGGCGCTCTACCGCGTCCTGCGGCAACGCAAGATGCGGGAACGGATCCGGATCGAGAACCGGCTCATGCCGGTGCGGGTCCTCACCGACGGCGGTCGCGCGGTCGGTGCGGCCGCGCTCAACACCCGGACCGGGGAGTTCGTGGCGGTCGGCGCGAAGGCGGTGATCCTGGCGACCGGACCGTGCGGCCGGCTCGGGCTGCCGGCGTCGGGCTATCTGTACGGCACCTACGAGAATCCGACCAACGCCGGCGACGGGTACGCGATGGCCTATCACGCCGGCGCGGAGTTGTCGGGTATCGAATGCTTCCAAATCAATCCGCTGATCAAGGACTACAACGGGCCGGCCTGCGCCTATGTCGCGAACCCCTTCGGCGGATATCAGGTGAATGCCGCCGGTGAGCGTTTCGTCGACTCGGACTACTGGTCCGGGCAGATGATGGCGGAGGTGAAGCGGGAGATCGAGTCCGCGCGCGGGCCCATCTATCTGAAGGTCTCGCATCTGCCCGAGGAGACGCTCGACGCGCTCGAGGGCATCCTGCACACCACCGAGCGACCGACCCGGGGCACCTTCCACGCCAACCGCGGCCACGACTACCGCACCCACGACATCGAGATGCATATCTCCGAAATCGGTTTGTGCAGTGGACATTCTGCGTCGGGCGTGTGGGTGGACGAACACGCGCGCACCACGGTCCCGGGGTTGTACGCGGCGGGCGATCTCGCGTGCGTACCGCACAACTACATGATCGGCGCGTTCGTCTACGGGGATCTGGCGGGCGAGCACGCGTCGTCGACGCTTACGGAAGTGCCTGCGCCGCAGACTCTTCCGGATGATCAGCTGGCCGCGGCGCACGAACTGATCTACCGTCCGCTGCGCCATCCCGACGGCCCGCCGCAGCAGCAGGTCGAATACAAGTTGCGTCGTTTCGTCAACGACTACGTCGCGCCGCCGAAGACTCAGACCAAACTGTCGCTCGCGGTGGAGACCTTCGAGCGGATGCGGCAGGAGATCGCCGAGATGGGCGCGGACACCCCGCACCAACTGATGCGGTGCGCCGAGGTCGATTTCATCCGCGACTGCGCCGAGATGGCGGCCCGGTCCTCGCTGACCCGCACCGAATCGCGGTGGGGTCTGTACCACGACCGCGCCGACCTGCCCGAACGCAACGACGAGGAGTGGCGCTACCACCTGAACCTGCGCAAGGGCGCCGACGGCGAGATGGAATTCCTGAAGCGCCCGGTCGCACCGTATTTCGTGCCGGTGCCGGAATGGGAGGATCTGCCGCGCGCCGAGCTCGAGCCGGTCGCGGTGGCGCAGCCGGAACTGATCGCCGGCCCGCCCCGGACCGGAGCATCGGCAACCGGCGCCGCACCCCGTCCCGGAATCACGATC
>NZ_LZMK01000420.1:0-132085 GCF_001665865.1 Nocardia sp. 852002-20019_SCH5090214
ATCCCACGAACTCGGCCTCGGTGTCGGTCCCGGTCGCGGCCGCACGCACCAGCCGCCGCAGCCGATCACGCTCCGGCAGGTTGGGGGCGTGGGGGATCTCGGCGTGCCGAGGTCCCGCCGGATGCGCACTCACAATAATTCCTTCCTCACACGATGACCTGACCGACGGCGGTTCACATGCGCTCCGGGGCGGATACGCCCAGCAGCGCCAGACCGTTGGACAGCACCTGACGGGTGGCGTCGACCAGTTGCAGGCGGGCGGCGTTGACCGGCAGGACCGGGTCGTCGTTCTGCGGCAGGATCCGCAGCGTCTTGTTGGTCTGGAAGCGGTGGTAGGCGCCGGCCAGTTCCTCCAGATAACGGGCCACGCGGTGCGGTTCACGCAGGCTCGCCGCGCTCGCCACCACGGCCGGGAACTCGCCGAGGGTGCGGATCAGCTCCCCCTCCTCGTCGGCGGACAGCAGACCGAGATCCGGTGTGACACCGGCGAATCCGAAGTCCGTGGCGTTGCGGGCGACCGCACAGGTGCGGGCGTGCGCGTACTGCACGTAGTAGACCGGATTCTCACTGCTCTGCTTGGTCCACAGATCCAGGTCGATATCGATACTCGAGTTCACCGAACTGCGCACCAGCACGTAGCGGGCGGCGTCGACGCCGATCGCCTCGACCAGATCGTCGAGAGTGACGACCGTGCCGGCGCGCTTGCTCATCCGCACCGCCACACCGTCGCGCAACAGATTCACCATCTGGCCGATCAGCACCTCGACGGTGTCCGGATCGTCGCCGAACGCGGCCGCCGCCGCCTTCAACCGGCCGATGTAGCCGTGATGGTCGGCGCCGAGCATGTAGATGCAGAGGTCGAACCCGCGCGAGCGCTTGTTCTGGAAGTAGGCGATGTCGCCGCCGATATAGGCGGATTTGCCGTCGCTCTTGATGACGACGCGGTCCTTGTCGTCACCGTATTCGGTGCTGGCGATCCACCAGGCGCCGTCCTTCTCGTACAGGTTGCCCGAGGCCTTGAGCTGGTCGAGCGCCTTCTCGACGGCACCGGAGGCGAACAGCGAGCTCTCGTTGAAGTACACGTCGAAATCGGTGCCGAAATCGTGCAGCGTCTGCTTGATGTGGGCGAACATCAGCTCGACACCCTCGCGGCGGAACAGTTCGTGCCGCTCGTCCTCCGGCAGCGTCACCGCATCCGGATGCGCGGCGGTGATCTGGCCGGCGATATCGGAGATGTAGGCACCGGCGTAGCCGTTCTCCGGGGTGGGCGCGCCGGTGGCGGCGGCGACCAGCGATTCGGCGAAGCGGTCGATCTGCGCGCCGTGGTCGTTGAAGTAGTACTCGCGGGTCACGTCGGCGCCCTGAGCGGCCAGGATGCGGCCCAGCGCATCGCCGACCGAGGCCCAGCGGGTGCCGCCCAGATGGACCGGGCCGGTCGGATTGGCGGAGACGAACTCCAGGTTGATCTTGGTGCCGGCGAGCGTCTGTGCGGTGCCGTAGGCGGCGCCCGCGGCGCGGATCTGCTCCACGATGGCGCCCTGGGCGGCCGCGGCGAGACGGATGTTGAGGAAGCCCGGACCGGCCACATCGGCCGATTCGATGCCGTCGGTGGCGGCCAGCGCGTCGGCCAGCAGACCGGCCAGTTCGCGCGGATTCATTCCGGCCTTCTTGCCCACCTGCATGGCCACATTCGTGGCATAGTCTCCGTGTTCCGGATTACGGGGACGCTCCACCTTGACCTCGTCGGGCAGGACCGCAGGGTCGGATCCACGTTCGACGAGCACCTTCGCCGCGGTCGCACGAAGGAGTTCTGCAAGGTCAGCTGGAGTCACGAGTCTCTATCCTATGGTCCGAGCGGGTGTGCGCCGCCAGCGGGCACCTGCTCGGCGCACCCGGCATCCGGCACCGGCGGCCCCGGCCCGCCGCGCCCGTACCCCTCCGACATACCCGAAGAGAGCGCTACGCCGATGCCGAACACCAGCGCGAAATCAGCCAAGGCGATTCGTGCCGCCGCGAAATCCGCCCCCGGCGGGGCGTACAACGGTAATTCCAACCCGCCGAAGCACCGGCGTGTTCCCTGGGCGCTGGTCGGCGCGGTCGTGGTGATCGCCGCCTTGGTCGTCGCCCTGGTCGTCTATTTCGTCCCCAAATCGCGCCACCACGCCGACAAGGAGAAGGCCGTCCCGCCCACCGGTCAGATGGACGAACTCCCGGCCGGCATCCCCGGCATCCCTGCCATTCCCGGCATGCCGGGTGCGCCGATGCCGACGCGTTGATGCCGCGCCGCCGCGCAATCCCTGCTCGGACCTGTCTTTTGGCGCACGCCGTGTGATGCGATACGCTTTCCCCGCCCGATCGGACGACGTATCCACTGGTGTCGACCGGGTCCAATCCCCGCCCTCGTAGCTCAGGGGATAGAGCGTCTGCCTCCGGAGCAGAAGGCCGCAGGTTCGAATCCTGCCGAGGGCACAGAAAACAGACCCCTGACCAGCGATGCACTGGTCAGGGGCTTTTTTTTCGTCCACACCTTCTGCGCGCGCAGTTGTGGTCCGGACCGCTGGAGAATTCAGTAGCTCGCGTTGCCGGGGCGGCTCCCACACCCCATTCAGGACGGTCCGGTCGGGCCAGTAGGCACACAGTCCCGTTCGGGTTGTCGATTCCGGGGATGCTCGCGCGTCGGAGGGGTGTACGGCCCGAACGAGGGCCACGCCGACGAACGAAGGACATGCCATGACCACGACTCGAACCGACGACTCGGCCGCCATCGCGCAGATCTTGGCCGAGCAGTACAAGGCCTGGGCGGCCGGGGACGCCGACGCTTTCGTCGCGGACTACGCCGAGGACGCCACGGCGATCATGCCGGGGACCTATCGGCGCAGCCGGGCGGAGATCCGGCAGGGTATGGCGGACAGTTTCGCGACCGTTCTCGCGAACTCGACCGTCATCGACGACATCGGAGATATCCGATTCCTCGGCGCGGACCACGCCGTGGTGGTCAGCAGGGCCGCGATGCTGTTCGCCGGGGAAACCGACGTCCCCGCCGACCGGTACGTCAACGCGACCTGGATCCTGCACCGGCGCGACGGCAAGTGGACGGTTGCCGCGTACCACAACAGCCCCGCCGCGGCGCGCTAGCGGCTCGCCACTCACCCGAATCGAACGATCGACACCACCCCCACGATCACGCAGTACGCCGCGAACGGCAACAGGGTTCGAGTCTGGAAGTAGCGTTCGAGATAGCGCACGGCGAACCACGACGTGACACCGGACACCACCGCGCCGACGAGGATCGGCCCCCAGATCACCTCGGCGCGTGGGGATATCAGGTCCGGGAGGTCGACAATCCCGGCGCCGAAGATCGCGGGGGTGGCGAGGAGGAAGGCGAATTTGGCGGCGTGTTCGTGCTCCAGACCGCGCCAGAGACCGCCGACCATGGTGAGGCCGGCCCGGCTGAAGCCGGTGAGGAGGGCGCCGGCCTGAGCCAGGCCGATGCCGACCGCGTCCCGGGAGTCGAGGGCCGCCAAGCGGCGGTCCGATTGCGGGAGGGAAAGCGTTGTCGCCGTGCGAGTTCGGCCGTTCGCCTGGTTCAGGGCGAAGCGACGGCCGTATTCGGCGAGGGTGGGCTCGTTGCGGCGACGCAGCCCCTCGCCGACGACCAGCACCACGCCGTTGACGGTCAGAAAGGCCGCGGCGCACAACGGAGCCGCGAAGACATCGTGCAGGGGATGTTCGAGCAGCGGGCCGAGCACCGCGACCGGCACGGTCGCGACGATGATCAACCAGGCCAGCCGCTGCGGAACGGTATCCAGGCGCCGTGTCCGCACCATCTCGACGAATCCGACGATGATCGCGCACCAGTCGCGCCGGTAGTAGATCACCAGCGCGACCGCCGTCGCCACGTGCAGGGCGACGACGAACGCCAAATAGGTTGCGGCGGATTCGGTTCCGCCCCGGTCGGCCAGCGCTCCCCAGCGTCCACCCAGCCAGGCCGCCACGAGAACCGAATGTCCGAGACTGGAGATCGGGAACAGCTCGGTGAAACCCTGCACCGCGCCGATGACCATCGCTTCGAAATAGGTGAGCATCGCGACGAGTTTCGCACGGCAATCATAAAGGTTCCTGTGAGTCGAATCTCGGATAAGTCACTGCGCGACAATGAGTTTCGAATCGTCCGATATGCCCGAAGTTGATCTTGGATATCGAGGACGGCGGCCCTGGGGCATTTCCGAGGGCCGCCGTCCCGGCACTCACCGCTGCGTCCGTACGCTCCGAAATGTCGACGCCACAAGCAATGTCAGTACCGCGATCCCCGCCGCCGCGGCGAAGGCGGTCGTGATGCCGGAGACGAGCACATGCACGGCCGAGCCGGACGCGGCCCGGACAGCGGTGCCGAAGACCGTGACCAGCACCGCCAGCCCCAGCGCCGCACCGGTCTGCTGCAGCGTCTGCAGCGCACCGCCCGCCGCACCGGCCTCCTCAGGCGCCACATTCGCCATGATGATCACGTTCAGCGGCGAAAACGCCAGGCCGATACCGCATCCCATCAAGACCGTCGCCACCGCGAGCAGCGGGAAGTAACCGGTATCGGTATCGAGCAGGGTGAGCAGGACCAGTCCGGCGATCATCGCGGCCGTCCCCACCAGCGTCACCGGCTTGGGTCCGAAACGGGGCAGCAGGCGGGGAATCAGCCGGATCATGGTGAACATCGTCACCGCGGTCGGCAGAAAGGCGAAACCCGTTGCCAGCGCGCTCATTCCCCGCACTTCCTGCAGATACTGGGTGAGGAAGAAGAACATCGAGGTTCCCGCCATCGGGCCGAGGAACATATTCGCGTACGCGGCGGCGCGATTGCGGTCGGCGAACAGGTGCAGGGGCAGCAGCGGCTGGACGGCGCGGCGTTCGATGAGCAGGAACGCCACCAGTGCGACGACGCCGACCGTGAGCGACACATCGGTCGTCACATCGTCCCAGCCGTGCGCCGCGGCGCTGATGAAGCCGTAGACCAACGCGGCCACCGCACCCGTCGCGGTCACCGCTCCGGGGAGGTCGAGGTGCGCGCGACGGCGCGGCGCGTCGGGCAGATACCGCACCGCCAGCAGGGCCACCACCAGTCCGAACGGCACGTTGATGAACAGCACCGAGCGCCAGCTCAGCCACTGGGTCAGCAGCCCGCCCAGGATCAACCCGATCGCGAATCCCGCACTCGACATTCCGGAGAACAGGGCGAGCACCCGGACCCGCATCTTCGGATCGGCGAATGTGGTGGTGAGCAGGGCGAGAGTATTCGGTCCGGCCATCGCGCCGCCCAGGCCCTGCACGATGCGCGCGACGATCAGCCAGGCGGCCGACGGCGCCAGACCGCCGCCGAGGGAGGCGAGGGTGAAGAGCACGGTCCCGAGGATGAACAGGCGCCGGCGTCCGAACAGGTCACCGGCCCGGCCGCCGAGCAGCAGCAGCCCACCGAAGACCAGCGTGTAGGCGTTCATCACCCAGGACAGGCCGGTGGCGCTGAAGTGCAGATCGTGCTGAATGCGCGGCAGCGCCACATTCATGACGGTGATGTCGAGCACGATCATCAACTGGCAGGTCAGCAGCGTGACGAGCACGATGCCGGAGCGCAGGCGGCCGGGCGGTGCGCCGGCCTGCGCAGACGAGGAAAGCACGGAGGTAGAGGTCGTGGAGGTAGACAAGGAGGCTCCATCGGATGCGGAACTAAAACGGAGAATGTCTCCGTTTCCAATGGAGATAGCATATGGAGAAGTTCTCCGGTTACGCAAGACTAAGCGGAGAGTTCGTCCGTTTCCACTGGAGGAATCGTGAGCGCACCGTCGACACAGGGGTCCGGGCGCGCGGCGCCGCCGCGTCCGATGCGCGCGGATGCGCGGCGTAACTACGAGCGCATACTCGAATGCGCGCGCGAGGCGTTCGCCGAACACGGTCCCGAGGCGCCCCTCGACGAGGTCGCGCGCCGCGCCGCGGTGGGGCCGGGCACCCTCTACCGGCACTTTCCCAACCGGGACGCACTCATCGAGGCCGTCTACCGATCGAGCATCGAGGCGTTGGCCGAACTCGCCGCCGAACTGACCGAAACCCTCCCCCCGCTCGAGGCCCTGGAGCAGTGGTTCCGCGCCCAGGTGCGGTTCGTGATGGACAAACGCAGTCTGGCGGTGACCCTCAAGGCCGCCATCGACCGCGGATCGCAGACCTTCACGCTGTGCTCGAATCTGATCACCGACGCCGCGACCTCGGTCCTGCAACCCGCCCAGGACGCCGGGTTGATCCGCCCGGAGATCGAACCACGCGATCTGTTGCGCCTGGGCCACGGGATCGGCGTCGCGTGCGAGACATCACCCGATGCGGCCGAACGGCTGATCACGGTCACCCTGGCCGGCCTGCGGACCACCGGCTGAGCCGATATTCGATTGCCCGCCGCGATCGGTGGCCGTAGCCTCGCTCCGTTTTCCATTCATCCATTCGGAAGGGAGTGAACACGTGCAACCACTGACCGAACGCGAGATCCGCTCGTCGTTCGTGAACTGTTCCAAGGGCGAGGCCAAACGCATGCCGGTCCCCCGGGATCTCGACGCGCAACCGTGGGACGACCTGGACTTCTTCGGCTGGAACGATCGGTCGATGCCGGGCCGCGCCTATCTGGTGACCCCGCAGGACGATCGGCTGGTCGGCGTGGCCCTGCGCTACGAGACGGGCGTATCCGGCCGGGCCCAGCTGTGCTCGATCTGCCTGACCACGCATACCGGTAGCGGCGTGTCGCTGCTCACCGCGCACAAGGTCGGCGACTCCGGGCGGCGCGGTAATTCGATCGGCATCTACATGTGCACCGATCTCGCCTGTTCGCTGTACGCGCGCAACAAGAAGCGTCCGGCGCTGGGCAACCGCTACCGCGAGGATCTGACCGACGAGGAGAAGGCCGAGCGGGTGCGCACGAACCTGCGCGCATTCGTCGAGCGTCTCTACAGCTGACCGGCCAGGACAGCGCCCACCCGATCGAACGGAGGTAGATGCCGTGCGCCGACACTCGAGGACCGCGCCGCAGCCCTGATGCCCCGAGCCCGCCGGACTCGGGGCATTTTCATGTCCACCTCCGGACCACTCGGACCCTCACTTCGGCACCGACACCAGATACCGCTGCACCGTCGCACCGATCTCCGCGACGATCTCCTCGGCCGTCAACGCCACCACGGGCGGCAGACGCAGCACATAGCGGCACACCGCCAGTCCCAGAATCTGCGAGACCACCAATCCGGCTCGCCGCGGCGCGTCCGCGGGATCACCGACCCGGGTTACCATCGGCATCAGCTGTTCGGCGAAGACGCGTTGAAACCGTTGCGCCACAGCCTCGTCCGACACCGACGAACGCAGCAGGGTCAGCAGCAGTTCGTTACTCGGTGGCGTCTCCCAGAGTTCCAGGAACCGTCGCGCGACCGTCTCACCCAACTCGTCCTCGGCCACCGCCGCCAGATCCGGGAGGCCGAGATCGACGTCGAGCGCCGCGTCGAACAGGCCATCCTTGTTGCCGTAGTACCGCATCACCATCGACGGATCGATGCCGGCGTCGGCGGCGATGGCCCGAATGGTCGCCTTGGCGAATCCCTCGCGGGCGAAATGCCGGCGAGCCGCCTCCAGAATCGCCGCGCGGGTGACGTCCGAGCGGCGCGGCGCAGTTTCCTCACTCATGCCCACAACCGTAGGCCAACAACTGTTGACTTTCCAGCGGCCGCGACCTTATTCTTAAGTCAACAGCCGTTGGCCAACACCGGTTGGCAAACTGAGGGAGTAGCCATGAACAGCACCGTTCCCGCCACCGCCGCGGTCGTCATCGTCGGCGCCGGGCCCGCCGGGCTGACCGCCGCGATCGCGCTCGCCGATGCCGGCGCCGACGTGGTTCTGCTGGATCGGCTGGCCGCCGGGGCGAACACATCCCGCGCCGCGGTGGTCCATGCCCGGACCTTGGAGGTCCTCGACGGATTCGGCATCGCCGCGGACCTGCACGATCGCGGCCTGGAGGTACCGCGCTTCGTCATGTATGAAGGCACCGATCGGCTGACCACCATCGATTTCTCCGGGCTGCCCACACCGTTCCCCTACACGCTGATGATCGGCCAGGAGACGACCGAGGCGGTCCTGCTCGACCGGCTGCAGCGGGCGGGCGGAACGGTTCTGCGGCCCGTCGAGGTCACCGCGGTAATGCCGGGCGAGGAGGCGGTCACCGTCGAATTCACCGATGCCGCAGGGGAATCCGGGTCGATCCGGGCCGGCTACGTCATCGGGGCGGACGGGATGCACAGCCGGGTCCGCGAGGCGGCGGGAATCGGATTCACCGGCGCCACCTATCCGGAATCGTTCGTCCTCGCGGATGTGCGGATGGACTGGCCCGCGCCCCGCGACGAAGTATCGCTGCACGTCTCACCGGAGGGCATCACCGTCGTCGCGCCGCTGCCGGACCCCGAGCACGATCGTTTCCGCATCGTCGCCACCGTCGCCGAAGCACCCGAACAGCCCACCCGCGCGCAAGTGCAGGCGCTGCTCGATGCCCGCTGCCCCGGCGCCACGGTGCGAGAGGTGTTGTGGAGCTCGCGTTTCCGCGTACATCACCGCGTGGCCGACCGGTACCGCGCCGGGCGGATTCTGCTGGCCGGAGACGCCGCACACGTGCACAGCCCCGCCGGCGGGCAGGGAATGAACACCGGCATTCAGGACGCCGCCCTACTGGGCACGCTGCTGGCCCGGGTCCTGCGCGGTGAACCCGACACGCTGCTCGACGAGTACGAGCGCACGCGCCGCCCGGTCGCGCTGGACGTGGTCGCCTTCACCGATCGCATGACCCGGATGGCGACCCTGCGCCCGCGCCCGGCCCGCCTGCTGCGCAATACCGCGATCCGCCTCGTCACCCGCGTTCCGGCGGTGCGCACGACGCTGGCCTACCGGCTCGCCGAACTCGCCAACCGGTGACATGCGCTCAGGCGCAGGCCAATCCGAACTCCGCCGTCGCGGTCCGGCCGGCCACCACATCGACCTTCTCGGCGGTGTCGGTGGCCAACCGGCATCCCATCGGCACCGACGTCACCTGCACTTGATAGCAGTCGGCGGCGACATCCTGGTGGGCCTTGCCGTCGCGGCCGGTGGTCAGGGTCGCCAGCACCGAACCGGCCTGACAGGTGGTGATGCCCGCGGCGAGGCCGGCGGCGGCGTACTTCTCGGGACCGTGGGTGGCCACCACCTCGATCGTGCCGTTGGTGCCGTGGTCGGCAGCCGCGGGCGCGGACGCGGGCGCCGATGTACCCGCCGGTGCGCGGTCGGCCTCGGCGGAGCAGGCGAGCGCGGGCAGTACAGCGGCACACAGCGTCATCGCGAACAGTATGCGGCGCACCTGGTCTCCTCTCACCGGATGAATGTCGCTCTCACTGTAGGCGACCGACCCGTCCGGACCGTCGCACATGCGCGGCGATCCGGCATCCGATTCGGTCCCGGTGAGCGGGACCGGGTTCGGCGAATCGCGAGTGTCGCGCGGTAGACGGAATTACCGTCGTCGCAGCCGAACGCAGTTCCCCGAAAGGATCCGGCATGAAATTGATGTACGCCCTCTGGGGGCCGGATCTCGCGGATATCCTCCACGCGCCGGATTTCCACCGGCGGCTGGCCGCCGCGGGGGCGACCGAACTGCAGGTCAACATCGGCGATGCCGACGTCGCCGCCGCACAACTGCGGGTGAGCAGCTACGACGAACCGGTCGCCGCGATCGTCGCCGTCTGGAGCGAAGGGCAGAACGGGCCGATCACCGATGTGCTCAGCGGCGTCGCCGAGCGGATCAACGGCTGGATCGTGGAAGAACGCGAACCGCTCACCACCGCGCGGCCCCCGGACGGAACCCGCTACGACGCACTGGCCAATATCGCGCTGCTGCGAATTCCGAAGGAACTGAGCCGCGCCGAATGGCTGCACAACTGGCAGGATCGCCATACGACAGTGGCGATCGAAACCCAGGCCACCTTCGGTTATGTGCAGAACACGGTGGTCGCCGCGGTGACTCCGGGGCCGCGGGTGGACGCGCTGGTCGAGGAACTGTTCCCGATGGATGCGATGACCGACCAGCACGCGTTCTGGGGCAGCGGTGGTGACGACGCGGAGTTGCAGCGCCGCGCCGGTCGCATGATGGCCAGCGTCGCGACCTTCGGCGCCGATCGCGACCTCGACGTCATCCCTACCAGCAGGTACCGCTACGACCTGACCGCCTCGTAGCGGATCAGAGCAGCCCCGCGTCGCGCATCAGCGCCTCGACCCTCACCGGGTCGAGGTCGCTCGGATTCACGCGCGGCGGGTCCAGTGAATCCAGCGGCGGCAGCGCCGGGTCGGCGGGTACGCCGGGGGCCACCGGATACTCCATGGCCGCCCCGCCGCTGAGCAGACCCTGACCGGCCGCGGCCGTCACGAATCGCACGAAACGCTGCGCGTCGGCGGCGTGCCGGCTCGATTTCAGCACGGCCGCACCGGACAGCGAGAGGTATCCGCCCGGATCGCCGCCGCGGAAATAATGCGGCACCGAGGGACCGGTGATCCGCTCGGGCGCGAGCTGCGCGCGGTACCAGTCGGTGGCGAAGACCAGCGCGCCGCCGACCCCGCCCGCGCCGACGGATTTCAGTGCGGCGAAACCGTTCGGCGCGACGGACGCGTTGTCCTTCACCCCGTGCAGCCACGCGCGCGTGGCGTTCTCGCCGTCGAGTTCCAGCAGCGCCGCGACGATCGCCTGGAAATCCGCGCCGTGCGGATCCGTGGTCCAGCGGCCGTGCCACTGTGGCTGTTGCAGGTCCAGCAACCCGGCGGGCAGCTCGGCGGGCGGAATCTCGGCCGGATGGACAACGAAAGCGGTTGCACGCGCGGCGATTCCGGTCCAGTGACCCGAATTCGGGCGGAACCGTTCCGGCACCTGCGCGAGGGTGGCGGGATCGAGGTCGGCGAACAGCCCGGCGCGTTCGATCCGGGCCATGGCCGGCGAATTCTCGGTGACAACCACATCGGCGGGCGATCGATCCCCCTCGGCCAGCACCTGGTCGGCGACTTCGGCATCGGCGCCGTCGCGCAGCGTCACCCGGATTCCGGTCTGCTCGGTGAAAAGGTCGGCCCACTGCCGGGTCAGGCGTTGATCGTGCGCGTTGTAGACCACGATCTCCGGCGCGTCCGACGACGCCGAACAGGCGGTGACCAGCGCCGAGGCGGCCAGCGCCACCACGCCGAGCACGAGTTTCCATCGGGTACGTTCGTGCTGCTGCGCCGTTGCCATGGACCGTCCTTCCGATCGGAAATTGCGCCGAGGCGACCGGCTAGCCAACCTACCGCGTGGGTTAGCGACACGAAACGCGGTATGGCGCCGATCTGGGTAGGGTCGGCTTCGGATCGGAACCGACCACCTCCGAGGGAGCGACGATGACCTGCTGCGGGCCGAATCGCCGCCGGCTGCTCGCGGCTCTGGCCGCGGCGGCCGCCGCACCGCTCGTACTCCCGGGTTCGGCTCGGGCCCAGGCTGATTCACTGCGCGCGACCGATCTCGAGGTGGTCACGATCACCGACACGTCGGCGATCATCACCTGGACGACCCTCGGCGTCGATGCGTCGGGAACCCCGGTACCGGTCGATGCGGGCACCGAAATCCGGTTGGCTCCCGCGGATTCCACCGGCCCCGCCCGGACGGTTGCCGTGGCGGGCGCCGATCGGACGCCGTATCACTACGCGCAGATCGACGGTCTGGAACCGGGGCGGCGGTATCGATTCGAGGCATGGTCGGACGGCGTGCGGGCGGTACCGGCGCCGGAGCTGGTCACCCATCTGCCGGACGCACCCGAATGCACCGGCGAATTCACCACTCTGGTCGCTCCCCCGGGCCGGCTGCTGCGCACCCTCGCTCTCTGCAACGACGTGCACATCGGTGAGCAGACCAGCGGCATCATCGCCGCCGGCCTGCCACCGGGTGTGCGGCAGGAACCGGGACTGCCGCCCTACCCCGAGGTGATGCTGGGGGCGTTGCTCGACGATCTACGCCTACCGGATCGCGGCGCCGACCATCTGATCCTGGCCGGTGATCTGACCGCGGAAGCTACTCCCGAGCAGACCCGGACCGTACGAAACCGGCTGGACGCCTGGGGAATCGAGGGACGGGACTGGTTCGCCGCGCGCGGCAATCACGACCGGCCGCATACCGGCGCCGACTACGCCGCCTGCCCGACGGTGACCGCCGATCACCACGACTGCTGGGGCGAATCCTTCCTTCCCCCGGAACAATTCAGCGAGCACCGGCTCGGCGGGTTGCGGCTGATCGGGCTCGACACCACCGAACTCGACGGATCCGGGGGCAGTATCGGTCCCGGGCAATTCGATCGCCTGCGGGAATCACTGAACCGCGACCCCGATCGGCCGACGGTCGTCTTCGGACATCATCCGGTCACCGCGGAATCGGGCCTGACCAATCTCGCCGGGCCGAATTTCGTGCTGAATCGATCGGACGCGCTCACCCTGCAACAGCTGTATCAAGCGACGCCCGGGGTGTTCTTCCACCATGCGGGCCATACCCACCGCAATCGCCGCACCCGGCCCGACATCCCGCTCCGGGTGGAATTTCTGGAAGTGGGCGCGGTGAAGGAGTATCCGGGTGGCTACACCCTGCTGCGCCTCTACGAGGGCGGCTACATGGTCAATTTCTACAAAACCCGCACCCCGGACGCGCGGCGGTGGAGCACCCGCAGCCGGGCCGAATATCTCGGGTTGATGCCCGAATACACACTGGGCAGCACCGCCGATCGCAACCACGTTGTCCTCGGTGATCTTTCGGGACTGTCCTGAATTACCGATTCGGCGACTCCGGACCGCAGCGTGGGAGCGGACGGGCAAATACACTCGGCGGTATGGCCGCACCTCGCCCGCTTCCGCTGGACCCCATCGAAGAGGCCCACCGCCAGTGGACCTCGCACGGCTGGGGCGATGTCGCCGACGGGATGGCGGCGGTGACCTCCCTGGTGCGTGCCCAGCAGATCGTGATGGCCCGGGTGGACGAGGCACTGCGCCCGTCGGGACTGACGTTCTCCCGCTACGAACTGCTGACGCTGCTCAGCTTCAGCAAGACCGGGGCCCTGCCGATGGCGACGGCCAGCGCCCGGCTGCAGGTTCACCCGACGAGTGTGACCAATACCGTCGATCGGCTCGAAGCCGCCCAACTGGTCAAACGAGTACCACACCCCAGCGACCGCCGGGCAACCCTGATCGAGATCACGGCCGCCGGACGCGATCTGGCGGCGGCGGCCACCCGGGAGTTGAACGAGAAGGTCTTCGCCCGGCCGGGGCTGCCCCCGGAGCGTCTCCACCTGCTGCTGCAGTTGCTGGCGGAGTTCCGGCGCGAGGCGGGGGACTTCGACAGCGGCGACACACCGACTCGCTGGGCCTGACCACCGGGTTGCCGGCATTTCCGGCAGCGACATCCCGGGGCGCTGCCTTCCCATCGGCAGCCGAAAGGTTCACCATGGACGCCATGGTGCTGGTCCTGGGCGTGTCGGCGGGCGCTGGTGGCGCGCGCGCCATGCTCACCCACTCCGATCAGCCCCATCTGCCGCCGATCGATCGCTGCGTGGTCGCTCGTCGCGCGGGAGCCGGGGTCGAGGAGCCGGTCTTCCAGGCCATCGACGCGATGCGGGCCTCCGCGGCCGACCGCGACGAATTCGTCACCGGCATCGCCGTCACCTCACGCTGCGCCCTGCATGCCGAGGCCATCCGGGCCGCGGCCGGACGCAGCCGGCTCACCATCATCGACGAACCGCCGGCCCAGCTGCGCTATCTGCGGTTCAGCGGACAGCTGCCCGACGAGGGTGCGGTGCTGCTCTACGACCTCGGCAGCTCCGGGCTCACCCTCACCGAGGCCGATTGCCGCACCCAGGCCATTCTGGCCGGTAAGCGCAGCACCCTCCTGGGCGGCGACGGCCACGACGCCCTGCTGCGCTGGCATCTCGCGCACGGTGGTGTCGAGATCGACAATGCCACCGGGCGCGAATACAAGGAACAGCTCAGCGGCACCCGGGTGGTGACCGCCGGCGATCCCCGCTCGGGCATGCGAATCGTGGTGACCCGCAGCGACTTCCACGATCTGGTCGTGGCCGGAATCCACCATTCGGTGTCGTATGTGCGGCAGTTGATCGAGGAGACCGGGGTCCCGCCGCGGGCGGTGGCGCTGCTCGGCGGCTGCACACGCAGCCCGAGTATCCGCGAGTCGCTCGAGCAGCTGCTGGATCTGCCGGTGATCTACGATCCGGAGCCCGATTTCGTCTCCGCTCGGGGCGCGGTACTGATGGCCACCGAACAACCGTCGGCGCGCCGGGTACGCGGTATCCGATTCACCCCGCCGCAGTGCGGATCGGCGGCCTCGACGCCGCGACCGGCGGTATCGCGGCGCAAGGTGGTCGCGGCGCTGGCGGTGACCGCGGCGCTCGGCGCGACGGTCACCGGCTTGCTGGTCACCGGGCACGATGCGGCGCGGCCCGCGCACGACGGCACACCGGCACGTCCCGTGGAGGTCGCGGGCAGCAGTGCCGAACCCCCACCCGGGAAGTGACGGCGGATCATCCGTCCAGTTTGACGGTCGCCTTCTCCGCGTCCGTCGCCCCGGCGCACGGGTCCGGGGTGGCGAGGCGGGAGCGGTTCTGCACCCAGTAGGTGACAGTCCCGGAATCGGCGGCCGAGACCCCGCAACTGCCGGGATCCCGGGGATCGTGCCAGATGAGCCCACCGAAACTGCCGATCACCAGATGCTCGGTGCGGTAGCCGAGCGCCGCGGCGACCTGGCCGTCGCGCAACAGCGAGTCCCGCGCGAACCAGGCGTAGGTGATATCGACGACGCCGCCGTCCGGGTAGTTGCCCTCCCAGGCACAGACGGTCGGTCCGCCCTCGCGGTGAACGGCGGTGGCGTGCACCAGATTCGCGATCTCGGCATCGGTTTCCGGACCGCACCCCTGCAGGAGTTCGTCCTCGGCCTGCACCGGCCGCTGCGCGGGCGTCGGCCCCGAGGAACATCCGGCCGCGGCGGCGATCAAGGCCACCGCGACGAGGAGCCGGCGGGCTCGGCGCATCGTCGTCACCCCGCCTTCGCCAGGGTCGCTGCGGCCAGCTGCCGCACGGCCGAACAGGCTTGTGCCGCAGCGGGTTGCGGCTCGTCGGCACGCCAGTCGACGAAATCCGCGGCACCGGAATCGACGGCGGCCTCACACCACTGCGGTGTGGAGAAGATCCGGCCGGTGTGGTCGCCGATCCGCAGCGGCGCCGCCTGGGCCGCGGGGTCGGTGGCGGTATGCGCGGCGATCGGACTGGCACGGAACCATTCGAAGGTCACCGCGGTGCCGGCCGCCGCCTCCCACCGGCAGCGCAGCGGATTGGCCGACACCTGCTGGAACCCGGAAATGCCTGTTGCGGCAACGACATCCGCATCGGTGGCGGACCCGCACTCGGCGACCGCCAGTGCCTGCGCGGAGACCGGCGCCGGGGCCGGACTCGTCGTGGCCGGTGCGGGCCCGGACGCGCCACATCCCGCCACCACCACAGCGGTGGCCACCGTGACCGCGGCGACTACCCATCTCACGCCGATGAGCGTACGGGAATTCCCGGGCACGCGACCGCTCGTGCCGAGACTGCTCAGCGGTGTTCGAAGTTCGCCGCGCGCTTCTCCACGAAGGCGGTCATGCCCTCGGTCTGATCCTCGGTGGCGAATAGCGAGTGGAACACCCGGCGCTCGAAACGCAAGCCCTCGCCGAGCGTGGTCTCGTACGAGCGGTTCACGGCCTCCTTGGCGATCATCACCGACGGCAGCGACATGCCGGCGATGGTCTCGGCGACCTCGCGCGCGGTGGACAGCAGTTCCGCCGCCGGGACGACGCGGGCCACGAGTCCGGCCCGTTCGGCCTCCTCGGCATCCATATTGCGGCCGGTGAGAATCAGATCCATGGCCTTGGCCTTGCCGACCGCGCGGGTCAGGCGCTGGGAGCCGCCCATGCCGGGAATCACACCCAGCTTGATTTCCGGCTGCCCGAACTTCGCGGTGTCGGCGGCGATCAGGATGTCGCACATCATCGCCAGCTCGCAGCCGCCGCCGAGGGCGTATCCGGCCACCGCCGCGATGATCGGCTTGCGGAACGCGCCGACCCGGTCCCAGCCCTGGAAGAAATCGGCGAGGAACATGTCCATATAGGACTTGGACTGCATCTCCTTGATATCGGCGCCGGCGGCGAACGCCTTCTCCGAACCGGTCAGCACCACCGCGCCGATGCCGGCATCGGCCTCCACCTCGTCGAGTGCGGCGGTGATATCGGTGAGCACCTGCGTATTCAACGCGTTGAGTGCCTTCGGCCGATTCAGGGTGATCACCGCGACGCGTCCGGTGCGCTCCAGCAGAATGGTTTCGAAGTCGGTCACTGTTTCCCTTTCTCGGCTACTCGCCGGAATCCTGGCCCGGCTTCGCGCCGGAACGGCGGCGAATATCGGTGACGATAGCGGAGAAGTCCAGGTCCCCCGCCGACCGGTTGAACTGCTCGTAGATCTCGGCCGCCAGCAGACCGAACCGTCCCTCGACATCGTTGTCGCGCAGGGCGTTCGCGGCCAGGCCCAGGTCCTTGTTCATCAACGCGGTGGCGAATCCGGGCCGGTACTCGTTGTTGGCCGGGCTGGTCGGGACCGGGCCCGGCACCGGGCAATAGGTGGTCAGTGACCAGCACTGGCCCGAGGCGGTGGAGACCACGTCGTAGAATCTGTCGTGGGTGAGGCCCAGCTTCTCGCCCAGCACGATCGCCTCGGACAGCCCGATCATCGAGATGCCCAGCATCATGTTGTTGCAGATCTTGGCGGCCTGGCCCACCCCCGCGCCGCCGCAGTGCACGACCTTGCCGCCCATCACGTCCAGCACCGGCTGCGCCGCGGCGAAATCGTCGGCCTCGCCGCCGACCATGAAGGTCAAGGTGCCGGCGGTGGCACCGCCGACGCCACCCGACACCGGCGCGTCCAGGGCCCGATGTCCCGCTGCCACAGCGACTTCCGCGGCGCGCTTGGCGTCGGCGACGTCGATGGTGGAACAGTCGATGAACAGGGTCCCGGGCTTGGCGGACGGCAGTACGTTGTCGTAGACGTCGAGCACGATGCGGCCGTTGGGCAGCATGGTGATCACGATCTCGGCCTCGGTCACGGCCGCCGCGGCGGTGTCGAAGACCTCCGCTCCGTCGGCGCGGGCCTGTTCCTGCGCGGCCGGCACCGGGTCGTAGGCCAGTACCCGATATCCGGCACGCACCAGATTCGCCGCCATCGGGCCGCCCATATGCCCGAGGCCCAGGAAGGCCACCTTCGTCACGTTCGTCACTCCTGTGCTCCGCTCAGTCCGAGTTCCCGGTCGCCCAGACCGGCGAAATAGCTGTCCACCAGCGCCTCCGACACCTCTGCGAGGGTGGCGGGCGACCACTGCGGGTTGCGGTCCTTGTCGACCACCTGGGCACGGATGCCCTCGACCAGATCGTGCGTGGTCAGCGCGGCCACCGAGACCCGGTACTCCTCGTCCAGCGCCTGTTCCAGGTTCGCCGCCGCGCGGGCGTTGCGCAGGGAACGCAACGTCACCTTCAGTGCCACCGGCGATTTCGACAACACGTCGCCGGCCGCTTTGGCTGCCTCGGGGGCGTCGTGGCGCTGCAGCCGCGCGACGATCTCCTCGACCGTGTCGGCGCTGTAGCAGGCGTCGATCCACGACCGCTGCGCGGCAAGGTCCGACACCGGCGCGGGCTGCGCGACGGCCGCGATCGCGGCGTCGGCATCGGTGCGGCGCAGTTCGGCCAGCAGATCCGGAATGCGTTCGGCGGGAACGAAATAGTCGGCGAACCCGGCCGCGATCGCATCTCCGGCGCCCATGCGCGCCGTCGTCAGGGCGACGTGAGTACCCAGTTCACCCGGTGTGCGCGCCAGCAGATACGTACCGCCCACATCGGGGATGAAACCGATACCGGTCTCGGGCATGCCGACCATCGACCGCTCGGTCACGATGCGGCGATTGCCGTGGGCGGACAGTCCCACGCCGCCACCCATCACGATGCCGTCCATCACGGCGACATACGGTTTCGGATAGTTGCCGATCAGCGCGTTGAGGATGTACTCGTCGCGCCAGAACCGGCCGCTCGGCGAATCGGCGCTGTCGTGGCGCGAAATGCCGTGCGCCACCGCGTTCTTCGCGTCTGTGTGGATGGCGACGATATCGCCGCCCGCGCACAGCCCGCGTTCCCCCGCGCCGGTCAGCACCACCGTGCGGACCTCGTCGTCGACGGCCCACTCGCGCAGGGTCGACAGAATCGCCTGCGCCATCGGATGATTGAGCGCGTTGATGGCCTTGGGCCGGTTGAGCGTGATCAGGCCGACGCCGTCGCGCTTGTCGAACAGTACTTCTGCTTCGGTCATATTCTTCCTTACGCTGTATCCGCTCGGCATGAGCGGGCGCCCTCCGTGGTTACGCAGGCTGCCGCCTCCGGGCGCTGACCGCTCATGCCGCGCCGACCACCGAGCGGGCCACCACGACCCGCATGATCTCGTTGGTTCCCTCGAGAATCTGGTGCACGCGCAGGTCGCGCACGATCTTCTCGATTCCGTACTCGGCCAGATAGCCGTAGCCACCGTGCAATTGCAGGGCCTTGTTGGCCACCTCGAATCCGGCATCGGTGGCGAAGCGCTTGGCCATCGCGCACAACTCCACCTTGTCGGCGGCATCGGCGTCGAGGGCGGCCGCCGCCCGCCACAGCAGGGTCCGCGCCGCCTCCAGCGAGGTGCGCATATCGGCGAGGTCGAACTGCAGTGCCGCGTTGTCGAGCAGCCGGGCCCCGAATGCCTTGCGCTGGGCCATATATGCCACAGTCCGGTCCAGCGCGGTCTGGCCGCCGCCGAGGGAGCAGGCCGCGATGTTGAGCCGGCCGCCGTTGAGGCCGTTCATCGCGATCCGGAATCCGTTGCCCTCACCGCCGAGCAGATTCGCGGCCGGCACCCGGGCCTCGTCGAGGATGACCTGCCGGGTCGGCTGAGCGTTCCAGCCCATCTTCTTCTCGTTGGCGCCGAAGGAGAGTCCGGGCGTATCCGCGGGCACGATGAACGCCGAGATGCCGCGGGCGCCTGCGTCGTCGGTCCGCGCCATCAGGACATACACATCGGTGCTGCCCGCACCGGAGATGAACTGCTTGACCCCGGTGAGCAGATAGTCGTCGCCGTCGCGAACGGCCCTGGTGCTCAGCGCGGCCGCGTCCGAGCCGACGCCCGGTTCGGTGAGCGCGTAGCTGGCCAGCAGATCCATCGAGGTCAGCCCCGGTAGCCAGCGGTTGCGCTGGGCCTCGGTGCCGTAGCTGTCGATCATCCACGCGGCCATGTTGTGGATGGAGATGTAGGCCGCGATCGCCGGGCAGCCGGTGGCGAGCTGTTCGAAGATCCGCACCGCGTCCACGCGGCGCAATCCGGAACCGCCGACGTCCTCACCGACGTAGATGCCGCCCATGCCGAGCGAGCCGGCCTTGCGCAGCACATCGATCGGGAAGTGCTTGTGCTCGTCCCATTCCAGCGCGTTCGGGGCGAGCAGTTCGTCGGCGAAACTGCGCGCGGTGTCCACGATCGCCTGTTCGTCCTCGTCGAGTACGAACATCGCCTCAGTCCATCGTCGGGATGACGAAGTGATCGGCACCGGCCCCCGCGGCCGGTTCGGTCCGCAGACCCTGCGGCCAGCGCTGGGTGACCGTCTTGGTCTTGGTGTAGAAGCGGATCGAGTCGGGACCGTGCTGGTTCAGGTCGCCGAAGCCGGACGCCTTCCAGCCGCCGAAGGTGTGATACGCGATCGGCACCGGAATCGGGACGTTGACGCCGACCATGCCGACCTGCACGCGCGCGGCGAAGTCGCGGGCGGTGTCGCCGTCGCGGGTGAAGATCGCGACGCCGTTGCCGAATTCGTGCTCGCTCGGCAGGCGCAGCGCCTCCTCGTAGTCGGCGGCGCGCACGATCGCGACCACCGGGCCGAAGATCTCCTCCTTGTAGATCCGCATCTCGGGGGTGACGCGGTCGAACAGCGTTGCGCCGACGAAGAATCCGTCCTCGGCGCCCGCGACCTTCAGTCCCCGGCCGTCGACCACGAGCTCGGCGCCCTCGTCGACACCGATCTGCACGTAGTTGTTCACGCGGTCCACACCGTCGCGGCCGACCAGCGGGCCGAAGTCCGCGCCCGGATCGTCGGAGCGGCCGACGTTCAGCTTGCCGATGCGCTCGACGAGCTTGGCGCGCAAGCGATCCGCGGTCTCCTCGCCGACCGGCACCGCCACCGAGATGGCCATGCAACGTTCGCCCGCCGAGCCGTAACCGGCGCCGATCAGCTGGTCGGCGACGTCGTCGAGGTCGGCGTCCGGCATGACGATCGCGTGGTTCTTGGCGCCGCCGAAGCACTGGGCGCGCTTACCGTTCGCGGTGGCGGTCTCGTAGATGTACTGCGCGATCGGAGTGGAGCCGACGAAGCCGACGGCCTTGATCCGCTCGTCGTTCAGCAGCGTGTCGACGGCCTGTTTGTCGCCGTTGACGACGTTGAACACACCGGCCGGCAGCCCGGCCTCGAGGAACAATTCGGCCAGCCGCAGCGGCACCGAGGGGTCGCGCTCGGACGGCTTGAGCAGGAAGGCGTTACCGCAGGCCAGCGCCGGTCCGGCCTTCCACAGCGGAATCATGGCCGGGAAGTTGAAGGGGGTGATGCCGGCGACCACACCGAGCGGCTGCCGCATCGAATAGACGTCGATCCCGGTGCCCGCGCTCTCGGTGTACTCCCCCTTGAGCAGATGCGGGATGCCGATCGCGAATTCGATCACCTCGAGGCCGCGCTGGATATCGCCCTTGGCGTCCGGGATGGTCTTGCCGTGTTCGCTCGACAGCAGCGCGGCCAGCGAATCCATCTCGTCCTGGACCAGGGCGACGAACTTCATCAGCACCCGGGCCCGCTTCTGCGGATTGAACGCGGCCCATGTGCGCTGCGCCTCGGCCGCATTCGCGATGGCCGCCTCGACCTCGGACACACTGGCCAGCGGCACCCGCGCCTGGACCTGCCCGGTGCTGGGGTCGTAGACGTCGCCGAAGTTGCCGGAGGTCCCGGCCACCCGCTGCCCGCCGATGAAATGAGTGAGTTCGCGAACCATGCCAGTCCTGTTCTCGATGCGGTCGATGCCTGCCACGCCGGAGCCGACGCAGTACGCGGCCATCCTATAGTTGGATGTCCAAGTATCGGAAGTCATGTGATTTATGACACCGATGGCGCCGTGGTCCGCATCACAGTACAGTTGATTTGACGTCCTACTATCGGGACGCCAAGCGTAGGCGCCCGGCGGTCCCACGCCGGCCTCTGGTGGAGGATTACATGGCCGACCTGCACGTTCCGGTCCATCCCGTCCGTTTCGTCACCTCCGCGGCCCTGTTCGACGGCCACGATGCGGCGATCAACATCATGCGGCGCATCCTGCAGTCACAGGGGGCCGAGGTGATCCATCTGGGGCACAACCGCGCGGTCCACGAGGTGGTCGACGCGGTGCTGACCGAGGACGTCCAGGGCGTGGCCGTCAGTTCGTATCAGGGCGGGCACGTCGAGTACTTCGAATATCTGGCGACCGCGCTGCGCGAGGCCGGGGCGGGGCACGTCGAGATCTTCGGCGGGGGCGGTGGCGTGATCGTCGCGGAGGAGATCGAACGGCTGGCGGCGGCGGGGGTGCGCATCTTCTCTCCCGAAGACGGCCAGCGACTCGGGCTGCCCGGCATGATCAACGAACTCGTCCGGGCCTGCGATGTGGATCTGTCGACCGAACCGGCCGCCATCGAGGCGGTGCTCGCGGGTGAGCGATATGCGCTGGCGCGCACCATGACCTGCCTGCAGGCCGATGCGCTGCCCGCGGCGGATCTGGACGAACTGCGGGCCGCGGCCGCCGGCCGCACCGTGCCGGTACTCGGCATCACCGGCACCGGCGGATCCGGAAAGTCCTCGCTCACAGACGAACTCGTGCGGCGGTTGCGCACCGATCAGCAGGACAAACTGCGGGTGGCGATCCTCGCCGTCGACCCGACCCGGCGCCGCGGCGGCGGCGCACTGCTGGGTGACCGCATCCGGATGAACTCGCTCGACAGCGAACACGTCTACTTCCGCTCGCTGGCCACCCGTGGCGCACACGAATTGCCGACCAATATCGACGCGATGATCCTGGCCTGCAAGGCGGCCGGATTCGATCTGGTGATTCTCGAGACGCCCGGTATCGGTCAGGGCGATGCGGCGATCATCGACCACGTCGACATCTCGATGTATGTGATGACGCCGGAGTTCGGCGCGGCCTCCCAGCTCGAGAAGATCGACATGCTCGATTTCGCCGATGTGGTGGCGATCAACAAGTTCGAGCGCCGCGGCGCCGAGGATGCGCTGCGTGACGTCTCGCGCCAGCTGGTGCGCAACCGCGAGGCGTTCGGGGCGGCGCCGGAGGATATGCCGGTATTCGGCACCAGCGCAGCGACGTTCAACGACGACGGGGTGACCGCGCTCTATCAGCATCTGGCCGGGCTGCTCGGTGCGCGCGGCCTGCCGCTGGAGACCGGGGTGCTGCCGCGGGTCGACACCCGCGCCTCCACCCGATTCGCACAGATCATTCCGCCGGGGCGGGTGCGCTACCTGGCCGAGATCGCCGAGACCGTCCGCGATTACCACGCCGAGACCCGGCGGCAGGTGGTCGCGGCCCAGCGGGTGCAGCGCTTCGAACAGGTGCTGGCGGAACTGCCCGCGGGGGCTACCGACAATCCGACCGGCACGGAAGACGCTACGGCGGAAGATCTCTCGGCCGCGAAACGGACGGTGTCCGGATTGCTCGGGCGGGCGAGCGCGGATCTCACCCCGGAATCCGCCGCGCTGCTGCGGGATTGGCCCGCGACCGTGGAGTCGTATCGCGGCGAGGAACAGGTGGTGCGGGTCCGCGATCGCGAGATTCGCACGCCGCTGCGACGGACCACGTTGTCGGACAACTCGATTCCGCGCGTGGCGCTGCCGCGCTTCACCGATCACGGCGAGCTGCTGCGCTTCCTGCGCTCGGAGAATCTGCCGGGGCGCTTCCCGTTCACCGGCGGCGTGTTCGCGTTCAAGCGCGACAACGAGGATCCGGCCCGCATGTTCGCCGGCGAGGGCGATCCCTTCCGCACGAACCGGCGGTTCAAGGTGCTCTCGGAACACGCCGAGGCCAAACGCCTCTCGACCGCCTTCGACTCGGTGACCCTCTACGGTCACGATCCGGCCCCGCGGCCCGACATCTACGGAAAGGTCGGCACCTCGGGGGTTTCCATCGCCACCGTCGACGATATGAAGGCCCTCTACGACGGTTTCGACCTGAGCGCGCCCAGCACCTCGGTCTCGATGACCATCAACGGTCCGGCGCCGACGATTCTCGCCTTCTTCCTCAACACCGCGATAGATCAAGCGCTGCAACGGTTTCGGGAGGACAACGGGCGCGTGCCGAGCAGCGACGAGGCCGCCGACCTGCGTGCCCGCACCCTCGCAACGGTGCGTGGCACCGTCCAGGCCGATATTCTCAAGGAGGATCAGGGGCAGAACACCTGCATCTTCTCCACCGAATTCAGCCTGCGCATGATGGCCGATATCCAGGAATGGTTCGTCCGCAACGGCGTGCGCAACTTCTACTCGGTATCGATTTCCGGCTATCACATCGCCGAGGCCGGCGCGAATCCGATCAGTCAGCTGGCGTTCACCCTGGCCAACGGATTCACCTATGTCGAGGCCTATCTGGCGCGTGGCATGGCCATCGACGATTTCGCACCGAATCTGTCGTTCTTCTTCTCCAACGGCATGGATCCGGAGTATTCGGTGATCGGGCGGGTGGCCCGGCGGATCTGGGCGATCACGATGCGCGACAAATACGGCGCCGACGACCGCTCGCAGAAGTTGAAGTACCACATTCAGACCTCCGGGCGTTCGCTGCACGCCCAGGAGATGAACTTCAACGATATCCGCACCACGCTGCAGGCCTTGATCGCCATCTACGACAACTGCAACAGCCTGCACACCAATGCCTACGACGAGGCGGTGACCACACCCACCGAGGAATCGGTGCGGCGCGCCCTGGCCATCCAGTTGATCATCAACAAGGAATGGGGCCTGGCGATGAACGAGAATCCGCTACAGGGCAGTTTCGTCATCGACGAACTGACCGATCTGGTGGAGGAGGCGGTGCTCGCCGAATTCGAGCGGATCAGCGAACGCGGCGGGGTGCTGGGCGCGATGGAGACCGGATATCAGCGCGGGCGCATCCAGGACGAATCGATGCGCTACGAACACCGCAAGCACGACGGCACGCTGCCCATCATCGGAGTGAACACGTTCCGCAATCCGAACGGGGAAACCCATCAAGTGCTGGAACTGGCCCGCGGCACCGAGGCCGAGAAACAATCGCAGCTGCGTCGCACCGAGGAATTCGTCACCGCGCATCGCGAGCCGGCGCAGGCCGCACTGGCCCGGCTCGAGGCCGCCGCACGCGGCGACGACAACGTCTTCGACGTGCTGATGGACGCCGCGCGGGTCTGCACTCTGCAGCAGATCACCGACTGTTTCTTCACCGTCGGCGGGCAATACCGCCGCAATGTGTGACAAGGGTTCGGATGTGACCCGCCGGTGTGTACGGGCGTGTGACAATGCCGGAGAGCGGACAGTCGAACGCGACGGAAGGGCGCCATGGACCTCGCCGGTATCAGCGTTGTGGATGCGCACATCCATCAGTGGGATCCGCTGAACACCCCGCGGGATTTCAGCATGCTGGCGAAACTGTTCCGGTTCGTGCCCGTGCCGGTCGACAAGGCCGCTCGGCTCGCTCCCAAGCGGGACCGCGATTTCGTCGGCACTCCCGATGCGTATCTGCGGCCGTATCTGCCCGCGGATTACCGCGAGGACCTGGGCACGGTGCCGGTGGAGGCGCTGGTGCACATCGAGGTGGAGTGGGCCGGACGCGCGCCGGACGCCAAGGCCGACGAAACGCGGTGGGTGGCCAGCCTGCCGTTCGGGGTCGACACCCCGGCCCTGGGCGCGATCATCGGCAGCGGCGATCCGGCCGCGCCCGGATTCGCCGAACTCATCGACAAGCATCAGTCCGCGTCACCGCTGTTCCGCGGTATCCGCACCATGGTCGCTCACCATCCGGACCCCGGGGTGCGGTCGTTCTGCCGGGCCGAGGGCGCACTGACCGATTCGGCCTTCCTCGACGGCTTCGCGGTTCTGGCCGAACGCGGGCTGTCGTTCGAGGCCTGGGTCTACTCGCATCAGATCCCGCAGGTCACCGCCCTGGCCCGGCGCTATCCCGAGGTCACCATCGTGCTCAACCATCTCGGCACACCCGCGGGGATATTCGGCCCGGTCGGCAAGAGCACCGGCACCCAACCGGGCCGGCGCCGCGAACTGTTCGTACAGTGGCGCGACGATATCGCCACGCTCGCAACCCATCCGAATGTGATGGCGAAGGTCAGCGGGCTGGCCATGCCGATCCTCGGCCATCCGGTGCCGATGCGAGGCCTACCGACACCCGTCTCCGAACTACTGGACCGCACCGCGCCGCTGTTGCACCACGCCTTCGACGTCTTCGGTGCGCAGCGGCTGATCTGGGGTTCGAATTACCCTGTGGACAAACCGATTACGAGTATCGCCAACGGCGCGCAGGCGGTGATCGACGTACTGGCCGACCGCGGCGGCAGCGCCGAGGAGCTCGAGCAGGTCTTCCGCACCAACGCCCAGCGAACCTACGGCATCGACGCGGAACTGCTGGCCTGAGGCCGGACCATTGACATCCCGGCCACCGCGCGGTTAATTGGTGGCAGGTGCGGCCAGTCAGGTGCCCTGGCCGAGGACGGCACAGGAGCAGTCATGGCCATCGACCACGAAGTGATCATCGTCGGCGCCGGATTTTCCGGTATCGGGGTGGCCATCGCGTTACGGAAGGCCGGCTTCCGGGACTTCCTCATCGTCGACGACGCCGACGGCGTGGGCGGCACCTGGCATTGGAACACCTACCCCGGCATCGCCGTGGACATCCCCTCGTTCAGCTATCAGTATTCGTTCGAGCAGAGCACCCGGTGGTCGCGCGTCTACGCACCCGGCCGGGAATTGAAGGACTACGCCGAACACTGCGTGGACAAGTACGGGCTGCGACCGCGCATCCGGTTCAGCACCACCATCGCCGCCGCGGAATTCGACGAGGACGCCTCGGTGTGGACGCTGCGCACCAGCGACGGTGAGAGCTTGACCGCGCGCTACGTCGTCGGTGCGACCGGAGTGCTGACCCGGCCGAAACTGCCGGATATTCCTGGCGTGGAATCGTTTTCGGGCATCACCATGCACACCTCACGCTGGGACCACGACCGGGACCTGCGCGGAAAGCGCGTGGCGATCATCGGGACCGGAGCCTCCGCGGTGCAGGTCATTCCCTCGATCGCCCCGGAGGTCGCCGAGCTGACGGTATTCCAGCGCACGCCGATCTGGTGCCTGCCGCGGCCGGACGCCACGCTGCCCGCGCCCGCCCGCTGGGCACTGCGGTATCTGCCGGGCGGACAGGCGGTTTCGCGCCTGGCGAGCCAAGCGTTCGTCGAACTGACCTTCCCGTTGTCGGCGCACTACTATTCGAAGCTGCCCCTGGCCAAACTCGGCGAGCGCTCCGGACTGGCCCATCTGCGGCGCCAGGTGCACGACCCGGCGATCCGGGACAAACTCACCCCGCGGTATGCGCTCGGATGTAAGCGGCCCGGTTTCTCCAACGATTACCTGCCGACCTTCAATCGCGACAACGTGACGCTGGAAACCGATCCGATCGCCGAGATCACCCCCACCGGCGTGCGCACGGCGAACGGAACCGAATACCCGGCCGACGTGCTGATCCTCGCGACGGGCTTCAAGGTCATGGAATCGGGCAACATGCCGACCTTCGAGATGACCGGCGTCGGCGGCCGTGATCTCGAGAAGTGGTGGGACGAGAACCGCCTGCAGGCCTACGAGGGCGTCAGCGTGCCGGGCTTTCCGAACTTCTTCTCGATCATCGGGCCCTACGGATACAACGGCGCGTCGTATTTCACGCTGATCGAGATGCAGACCCAGCACATTGTGCGGCTGTTGCGGCACGCGCGGAGCAAGCGGGCCGGCCGCATCGAGGTCACCGCGGCGGCCAACGCGCGATACTTCCGGGAAATGCTCGAACGCCGCGACGGACAGGTGTTCTGGCAGGACAGCTGCGCGGTCTCGAACAGCTACTACTTCGACAAACACGGCGATGTGCCGCTGAAACCGATGAGCACCGTCGAAGCGGCCTGGCGCGCTGCGCATTTCGATCTGCGCGACTACAGCTTCGAACGGATCCCGGCTCAGCTGCCGACCACCCGGGCGAGTTGAGCGGTCAGCCGCTCGCGCGCCTCGACCAGCGACGGGCCGTACCAGGTGAGATCGCGGCCGCTCACCAGGGCGACCGGGATGCCCGGAAACGCCTCCGGGCCGTCGGTCGCGGTGAACACGTACGGCTCGTCCGGCAGCACCGCCAGCCGAACACCCTGTACCAGTTCGGATTCCGTCACCGTGGGATAGCGCTCGGGACCCGTGGCGTGCACCAGGTTCAGCCCCAGGCGTCCGGCCAGGTCCGCGGTGAACGTATCGCGACCGACCACCATCCACGGCTTGCGCCAGATCGGGATCACCGCATCGATCGGCGGATGCGGCGCGGGCGCGGACCAGACCGCGCGGGCCTGGGTCAGCCACGACGGCACCGCGCCGCCCAGGGCGATACCGAACAGTCGCGTCATCGAGGTGAACGCCTCGTCCACGGTGCGAATCCTGGTGACCCACACCGGAATTCCCGCCTCGCGCATCCGCTCGACATCGAGGCGGCGGTTCTCCTCCTGATTGCACACCACCAGATCCGGCGCCAGCTCGGCGATCCGGCGCAGATTCGGATTCTTCGTCCCCCGCACCCGTTCGACCGCCAGCTCCGGCGGATGGGTACACCAGTCGGTGGCGGCGAGCAGCAACTCCGGGCGGCTCGCCGCGATCGCCTCGGTCAGCGACGGAACCAGCGAGATCACCCGACGGACCGGACGCCGCAGCGCAACCGCGGCATTCAGATCGTCGACGAGATCCTCGGGCACGAGGCCAGCATAGGGGCTAGCCGGAGCTCTCGAGGGCGCGGTACAGGGCACGGAGTTCCCGCATACCGGCCTCGGCGACCGCTTCGTCCTCACTGGTCATCCGCAACGCCTGCCGCAGGGGAATCGGATCGAGGTCCTCGATCGCCGCACGGAACTGCGGTGCCGGCAGCTCGGGCAGCGCGACGTTCTCGCCGTAGAGGTCGTCGGAGATCGTCGGGCCGCTGTCCTCCTGCACCCCGCGAATCAGAGTGTCGAGATCGAGGCCACGCAGGGTCAGCATGATGGCCGGGGACTCGTCGAGTCGTTCGGCCACGATGTAGCACAGCGCGGCGACGTGCTTGCACGGCCAGCCGTCGTCCGGGCAGGTGCAGGAGAAATCGAGTTCGGCGGCGGTGCCGGGCAGCAACAGCGGACCGAGCTCCTGCGGCAGGGCGCCGGAGGCGAGCTGGGCGAGCATGCCCGGTGTGCCGCGGACCTGCTCGACCACTTCGTCCAGCCGGTCGTCGCGCAACACCCGCAGCGTCAGCACCGAGGTGAACGGCCGCGGTTGACTGCCCTGGACCTCGGCGGCCACCGCCCCGGGCTCGATGTGGTAGCTGACCACCTGCCCCGAGCGGGCGTAGGTGCGCCCCCGGGAGAGCCGGCCCGCATCCGCGACCTCCTCCACAGCTTCCAGAAAGGCCCGGCCCCACCAGGTTCGCGCGAAAGACCCACGGCGGCTGCGTGGTTCGACGCCGCCGCGCACCGGGCGGCGCTTCCCGTAGACGCTGAAATCGGGGACCGGGAAATCGGGTGCCGGACTCATTCGCCGACCGCCTCGGCGCCGAGCGCGAACAGATCGCGCAATTCGTCGGTACTCAGTTCGGTGATCCAGTTCTCCCCGGTGCCGACGGTGAGATTCGCCAATTCCTGTTTGCCGGTGAGCATATCGTCGATGCGCTCCTCGATGGTGTCGACACAGACCAGTTTGCGCACCTGCACATCGCGGCGCTGACCGATGCGGAAGGCGCGGTCGGTGGCCTGATTCTCCACCGCCGGATTCCACCAGCGGTCCAGGTGCACCACGTGATTGGCGGCCGTGAGATTGAGGCCCGTACCACCGGCCTTCAGGGACAGAACCATGATGGGCGGTCCGTCGGACTCGGCGAAGCGTTCCACCATCCCGTCGCGGCGCTTCTTGGCGACACCGCCGTGCAGGAACGGGATCGCGGTGCCGAACCGCTCGCTCAGATACGGCGTGATCAGATCGCCGAATTCCCGGAACTGGGTGAACAGCAGCGCCCGCTCCCCCTCGGCCAGCACCGACTCCAGCACATCCTCGACCAGGGCCAGCTTGCCGGAGCGGTGGCGCCCCCGCCGCAGCAGCGCCGATCCGTCGCCGAGGTAGTGCGCGGGATGGTTGCACACCTGTTTCAGCCTGGTGAGCGCGGCCAGGACCGCACCCCGGCGAGCCATGTTCACCGCGCTGGAGCCGGTACCCCGGGAAGCCTTCAGCTGCGCGAGCATGTCGTCGACCACCGCCTGATACAGCGCGGCCTGCTCGACCGTGAGGTTGGCGCGCACCGTCATCTCGAACTTCTCCGGCAGATCCGAGATGACCGAGGGATCGGTTTTCACCCGGCGCAGGACGAACGGTGCGGTGACGGCGCGCAGGCGGCTGACGGCGTTCTCGTCGTGTTCGCGTTCGATCGGCACCGCGAAGCGGGCGTGGAATTCCGACGGTTTGCCCAGCACGTTCGGCGCCGCGAAATCGAGAATCGACCGCAATTCCTCGAGCCGGTTCTCCACCGGAGTGCCGGTCAGCGCCAGCCGATGCCGGGCCGGAATCGCGCGGGCGGCGCGAGCCTGACGGGTCGCGGCGTTCTTGATGTGCTGCGCCTCGTCGAGGACGACACGCTCCCAGGGCTGGCGCTTCAACTCCTCCGCATCGCGCGCCAGCAGCGCGTAGGTGGTCAGCACCAGGTCGGAATCGGCCACGGCCGCGTCCAGCTCCGGACCGGAGCGTCGTGACGAGCCGTGATGCACCAGCACCCGCAGCCCGGGGGCGAAGCGTTCGGTTTCGCGTTGCCAATTGCCGACCACCGACATCGGGCACACCAGCAGAGTCGGCCCCGGGACGGAATCGGTTGCGGGACTTTCGTTCTCGTGCAGAAGTAGCGCGAGCACCTGCACCGTCTTGCCGAGGCCCATATCGTCGGCGAGGATGGCGCCGCAACCGAGACGATTCATCGTCGCGAGCCAAGACAGTCCGCGCAGCTGGTAGGGGCGCAGCTGCGCCTTCAAGCCGGCGGGCGGGTCGACCGGATCGCCGGAGTGGACACCGTCGAACAGTTCGCGAACCCAGCCGGTCGCCGTGACCTCCTCGATCGGCACCTGGCGCACCTGCGTGGCGGCGATCTCGCCCAGAAGCTGGGTCAGGGTCGCCGGGCGTTCGTCGACCTTGCCCTCCAGATAGGCGGCCGCGGCGGCCAGGCTGCGCTGATCGGCCTGCACCCAGTGGCCGCGCAGCCGCACCAGATCCGATTTGGCCTGGATGAGCCGGCTCATTTCCGCCGGCGTGAGGACGGTATCGCCCAGGGCCAGTTCCCAGCGGTAGGAGACCAATCCACTGAGTCCGACCGCGGTTTCGGTCGCGGCCGGGGACTGCACCCGCAGCCGCATACTCGGCGAGACGATGCGCCATGCGCGCGGCAGCATCAGATGCACACCGGCCGAACGCAATTCGTGCGCACCGTGGGCGACCAGCTCCTGCACGACCGGCGTCGGGAGCAGGAAATCCATTCCGTACGGATCGCGCGGGACCTGCTGCAGCCGCGGGTAGGCCTGGATCGCGGCCGCCACCTTCTCCCCGGCGAGCCGGATCAACGCCGGGTCGCCCTGGATCGGAACCGGTTGCGGCGCTTCGCCTTCCGAGCGGAGACAGACTTCGAGCCGCCACAGGGCGTCGACCGCCTGCGGGTCGTCGTCGGGATCGTCGTCCGGTTCGAGTAGGCGCAGCACCAGTTCGGGCTCGCCGGCGGTGAGGCTCGCGCGCCACTCGTCGAGCACCGAGGCCACCCGATGCGATCCCGATTCCAGCGGGACCTCCGCGACCAGCGCTGCCGTCAGCGGATGCGACGGTTCCCGGACACTCAGCTCGAGCCGGACGAGCGGGTCGGCGAGTTCGGCGACGAAATCCTCGAGGATCGAGGACGCGGACCGGGCATCGGGCACCCGCAGCGCGGGCGGCATCGCCGCGGCCAGTTCGGCCAGCCAGGCCCGTTGCCGCCGGCCGCCGACCAGCCGCCACCGCACCCACCACTCGCCGTCGGCGCGATGCAGTTCGGGCACGATCCGCCCCGCCCGGACCCAGCGCCGCAGTCCCCGGGCCGCGTGCGCGAGAAACCGCAGATCCGCCGCCACCGCCGTGTCGGGCAGCGGCTGAGTGAGGACGCGGGCGGCCACCTCCGGCGCCAGGGCATGCCCTCGCACCTCGACGACCTCCGGCCCGGAATCTCCCGCCACCAGGACCCGCACCCGATGCCGAAACCGCGCAGTCCGCGCGATCGTCCCCAGCGGATCGGGCAGCTCACCCCCGGCGTCCGCGGCCGGCTGCGCCGCCGACCCGGGCAGGCGCCAGAGCACCAACCCCGATCCGGGCGACCACAAACCGTGCAGCATGTCCCCATCCAATCAGCCACCACCGACACGCCCGTCCGTGGCCGGTGCGGAGGCGAGCAGTGCACAGACCGCGGCATGACGGTACTGCCCGGCTGTACCGCAGCGCACCATCCGGACGTATCGAACGAACGCACCCCGTGCGTGACTTCCGGTGCGGAAGTTGTCGGGCGGGGTCGGTAGATCTGCGTTATGCGGTGGGGACGAGGTTTCGGATGGGCGGCGGGGATCGTCGTGCTGGTGACGGTGGCGGGGTGTGGGGTGATCGGAGGGCCCGAACCCGCGCCGGGGAGCCCGAGCCGGGCCCGGATCGAGCAGTTGCTGGGTGCGGTGGCCGTGGTGGCCCGGCGTCCGCACCCGGGCGGGTACGACCGGGACTGCGGGACGGGGCACGGATGCGTGTTCGGACCGGCATGGTCGGACGACCAGGACGGGCCGGGCGGGCACGACGGGTGCGATTCGCGCAACGGAGTGCTGGCACGGCAGCTGCGCGAGGTGCGATTCCGGCCGGGTACCGACGATTGTGTGGTGCTCGCGGGCACGCTGCGGGATCCGTACACCGGCCGCGCGATCACCTTCGACAAGGCGCGGGCCCGGGAGGTGCAGATCGACCACGTCTACCCGCTGGCCGCCGCCTGGGATCTGGGGGCGGCGGCCTGGTCGTCCGAACAGCGGATGCGCTTCGCCAACGACATCGAATTCAATCTGCTGGCCGTCGACGGCCCGGCCAATATGGACAAGGGCGATCGCACACCCGCCGATTGGCTTCCCCCCGCCGGCGCCTATCACTGCTTCTACGCCGGCAAATATCTCACCACCGCGGCGCAGTACCGATTGCCGATCACCGCGGCCGACCACGCCGCGCTCGCCCGCATCGCACGGCAATGCCCCTGATGCGACGACCGGCTCGGCCGCTACTCGCGAACCGTTTGCCGCACCGGTCGAACTATTCGCCCGCGTCCAGTCGCCGGAGCAGCCGCTGGGCGGCGGCGCGCAGCCCGGCCGGGTCGCCGGTGACACCGAGCACCCGCAGCGCGGCGTCGGGGATGGCGGTTTCCGCGTAGTCGGGGGCGGTGCCCTCGTCGGAGCGAATGTTGATAACCGTTTCCACCATCCGGAAGGGCAGGACATGCGCGCCGGGGACGCCGGCGGGTGCGGCCTCGATCGCCGCCGCCGCCAGTTCCTCGTAGTGGCGGCGCAACCGGGCCCGGCGGCTGCGGAAGTCGGCGAATCTGTCGCTGCGCAGTTCGGGCAGCAGATACAGCGCGCCGAGATTCCATTTGGCGGCGCACAGCTGGCGCACGTCGGCCCGGGCCAGTGCGTACAGCCGCACCGCGGCCGGATCGGGTTCGGCACGCAACCGCTCGGCCAATTCCAAAGGGCCGGTGATGGTTTCGGCGAGCAGCGCGTCCAGGATGTCGTCCTTGGCGGCGAAATGGTGATAGAGCGACGCCTGCCGGATACCGACCGCGTCGGCGATACCGCGCGTGGACGTGCTGCCGTACCCGTTGGCCGTGAACAATTCCGCTGCGGCGTCGAGGATCTCGGCGCGCGGTGTCCGCCCGCGACGGCTGCGCTGATCGACGCGAGGACGGCCCGGACCCAGGTGTGTCACCGTCTCATCCTGCCATCGCCACCGCCGCGCGGACCGGCTCTACGCCGCGCACCACGTCCCACCTGCGGTTGTGAAATATCTGTCACTCGACAGAAATACCGGCAACGCAGACGTTACGCGGGTTACCGCAAGCGATACACAGCCGTCACCGAAAGCGCGATCCGGCCCGCAAAACTGTCACCTGATAGATATTGGCCGCGACGCCGAAGGACAGCCCATGGCCATCACGCTCGATCCCCCCTCGCAATCCCCGATCGGTGACAGCGCCGATCTCGAACGTTTCGGATATCAGCCGGTGCTGCATCGCAAACTCGGCCGTTACGCCTCGTTCGCCGCGGGATTCTCCTTCGTCTCGATCCTCACCACCATCTTCCAATTCTTCGGATTCGGTTACGGTTTCGGCGGCGGCGCGTTCTTCTGGACCTGGCCGATCGTGTTCGCCGGCCAGTTCCTCGTCGCGCTGAATTTCGCGGAACTCGCCGCGCGCTATCCCATCTCGGGCTGCATCTACCAGTGGTCGCGCCGGCTCGCCGGTGAGGTGGTCGGCTGGTTCGCGGGCTGGATGATGATCATCGCCCAGATCGTCACCGCCGCCGCGGCCGCCATCGCGCTACAGGTGGTCCTGCCCTCGATCTGGAGCGGCTTCCAACTGGTCGGCACCGATACCGCCCTCACCTCCACCGACGGCGCGGCGAACGCGGTCCTGCTGGGCAGCGTGCTGCTCGTGATCACGACGGTGATCAATGTGATCGGCATCGATCTGATGGCCCGGATCAATTCGATCGGCGTCACGGTCGAAATCGTGGGTGTGCTCGCCGTCATCGCCCTGTTCTTCACCCATACCGAACGCGGCGCCGATGTGGTCCTGCAGACCGACCAGGCGGCGCCCGGCCCGTACTGGGCGGCGTTTCTGGTCTCCGGCTTGATGGCCGCCTACGTGATGGTCGGATTCGATTCCGCCGGAGAGCTTTCCGAGGAGACCAAGAATCCGCGCCGGGTCGCACCGCGCACCATCCTGCTGGCGCTCGCCGCCTCCGCCCTCGGCGGCGGCCTGCTCCTGCTGGGCGCGTTGATGGCCGCACCGAGCGTCAGCGACGGTCACCTGGCCACCGACGGACTGGCCTACGTGATCACCGCCAAACTCGACAGTCCGGCGGGCACCGTGCTGCTGAGCTGTGTCGCGGTGGCGATCACGGTGTGCACCTTGGCCATTCAGACCGCGGGTTCACGGCTGATCTTCTCGATGGCCCGCGACGGCCGCCTGCCGTTCGCGTCTCGGCTGGCCGCCGTGCACCCGCGCTTCGGCACCCCGATCCTGCCCGCGGTGATCATCGGCGTGCTCGCCGTGGCGCTGCTGGTGGTGAATCTCGGCAACGCCGCGCTGTTCGCGACGCTGGCCAGTGTCTGCATCGTGACGCTGTATGTGGCATATCTGCTGGTCACCGTGCCGCTGCTGATCCGGCGGCTGCGCGGGCTGCCCGCCGCCGAGCCCGGCCTGTTCTCGCTGGGTCGCTACGGCATCGCGGTGAACGTCGCGGCGGTGGTGTGGGGCATCGCGATGGCGGTGAATCTGGCCTGGCCGCGCGCCGAGGTGTACACGCCCGCCGGTGGCGGCTGGTGGATGCTCTGGGCCGCACCGCTGTTCCTGCTCCTGACCGTCGCGGTGGGCGCGGTCGTGCACCGCATCGTCACACCCCGCGCCGCGGCAGCCGAGGCCCGGCCCGCGCCGCAACCCGCCTGAGGAACCTTTCCATCCGACTGCGAGGAGACACCATGTCCGCAACCGCCTCCACCGTGGGCGCCCGCGACCACGCGCGAGCGCAAGCCGCGGCCGCCACCGTCGCCGGCCCCGACCTGCCGGACGGCCTCGACACCACGAAAGTGACCTTCGCCCAACGGGTTCCGGGCAACGGATACACCACCGCGGTGCTCGCCCGCGGCACCCGGCTCCGGCTGGCCGATCCGGACGGCGCCGCCGGTGCCCACCTGCTGCTCCTGCGGGCCGAGGCACCGTGGGAACGGTTGAACGTCGCCGACACGATCAAGGTGCCGTGGCAGGCCTACCCGGGCCCGGGCCATCCGCTGCTCTCGGATCAGGGGCGCGTCCTCGCCACGATCGTCGCCGACACGTCCGGCCGGCACGACACGCTGTGCGGCCCGACCCCCGAGGTACGGCGAACGCTGCGGGTCGCGGGAGCGAAACACGGTCTCACACCGCGCGATATCGGCCCTTCGGTCGCACTGTTCCGCGGTGTGCGCGTCGGCGCGGACGGCACCCTCACCGCCACCGGCAGCGCCGGCCCGGGCAGCTCGGTCGAATTGCTGATCCACCTGCCGCTGACGGTCCTGATCGCCAACGGCACGCATCCGCTCGACGACCGGCCCGCCACGCCGCTCGACGTCGTCGCCTGGCGCGGCGCCGGGGAGCCGGACGGCACCGAAGACACCGAGCCGGAATATCGCCGGGCCGTGCAAAATACCGAACAGGCCTGGCTGGCCGCACACGATCCGGAGGCGATCGCGTGACCACCGTGACCGAACGCACCGTCGTCCTGGACGAGACCGTGGCCGCCTGCGCGCCGTGGTCGACCGTGGTCCGGGCGGGCCAGCAGTGGCAGATCATCGATCTGTACGGAAACCAGGCGGTGGACTGCCTGCTCTACTCGGCCGCCGACCACGCCGACCGCTACAGCGCCCAAGCGACCGTCGCCGCCCAGCGCAACATCTTCCTGACTACCGGCAGCGTGCTCCGTGCCGAATCCGGCACGGCACTGATGACCGTGGTCGCCGACGAGGTCGGCAACCACGACACCATCGCCGGCGCGTGCTCGCAGGAATCCAACACCCTGCGCTACGGTCACCACACCCGCCATCAGCACGCCTGCGTGGAGAACTTCCTCACCGAGGCGCTGCGATGGGGGCTCGGCAAGCGCGATCTGGTCTCGAATATCAACTGGTTCATGAACGTTCCGGTCGAGGCCGACGGCACCCTCGGTATCGTCGACGGGCTCTCCGCACCGGGCAAGTCGGTGACGCTGCGTGCCGAGATCGACACCCTCGTCCTGATCTCCAATTGCCCGCAGATCAACAACCCCTGCAACGGATTCGATCCGACGCCGGTACGCATGGTGGTGACGCAATGACGACAGCGACCGAAATCGAGTTCGGCACAACGACTCCGGACACAGAAGCCGCCGACATCGAGGTAGTGCGCCCGGGCATGCTCACCACCGTGCAGGACTGGCCGGGCCGTGTCGGCTACTGGCACGTCGGTGTCCCGCCGTCGGGACCGATGGACGACCTGTCGTTCCGGCTCGGCAACCGCGCGCTGGGCAACGACGAGGGCGCCGCCGGACTCGAATGCACCCTCGCCGGGCCGGCGCTGCGATTCCGCACCGCGACCCGGGTGTGCGTGACCGGTGCGCCCGCGACGGTGACCGTCGACGGCGAGCGCGTACGGCAATGGCGCACCGTCGAGGTCCCGGCGGGCGGCACGCTGGATATAGGCGCTGTGCAGGGGCCGGGGATGCGGACCTACGTGCTGTTCGCCGGCGGTCTGGCTCTGCCCGACTATCTCGGCAGCGCAGCCACTTTCACGCTCGGCAGGTTCGGCGGCGGCACCGGCGCCGCCCTTCGGGACGGCGACCGGTTACCCCTGGGCGAGGCGACCGGCCCCATCGGGGCCGGGGTGCCGATGGCCGAGCAGCCGGTGCTGACGCGACGATGGGAACTCGCGGTCACCGAGGGTCCGCACGGCGCACCGGAATTCTTCACCCGGGCCGATATCGACACCATCCTCGGCACCGACTACGAGGTGCATTTCAACTCCGATCGAACCGGAGTGCGGCTGATCGGGCCGAAACCGCACTGGGCGCGCAGCGACGGCGGCGAGGCCGGACTGCATCCCTCGAACATCCACGACACCGCCTATTCGGTCGGCGCCCTGGACTTCACCGGTGATACGCCGATCCTGCTGGGGCCGGACGGTCCCAGCCTCGGCGGATTCGTCTGTCCCGTCACGGTTGTCGCGGCGGAGCGCTGGAAACTCGGCCAGCTCTCCCCCGGTGACACCGTGCGCTTCGTTCCGGTCCGCGCCGACCGGGCCGCCTCGATCCGCGCCCTGGGCGCGGCCCGGCGCGCCGACTGGCCGATCGTCCTGTCCGACGGCGGTGACGGCGACGACGGCATCCTGGCCCGCGCCGACGCCGACGACACCACCGCCGTCACCTATCGCCGCGCCGGCGACGACGGTGTACTCGTCGAATACGGTGATATGACACTGGATCTCGGGCTGCGCGCCCGCGTCCACGCCCTGCACCGGCATCTGCTCGAATACGCCGAGCCGGGGATCACCGAACTGACACCCGGAATCCGTTCGCTGCAGGTGCGTTTCGATCCGGACCGGCTGGCCACGCCGAAACTGTTGCGACTGCTGCGCGAGGCCGAATCCGCCCTGCCCTCGGCCGCGGAACTGGTGGTGCCCAGCCGCACGGTGCACCTGCCGCTCTCGTGGGACGATCCGGCCACACGGGAGGCCATCATCCGCTATATGCACGGCGTGCGGGCCGATGCGCCGTGGTGCCCGTGGAATATCGAATTCATTCGCCGGATGAACGGATTGGGCACGGTCGCAGAAGTTTTCGATACCGTCTTCGCCGCCGAGTACCTCGTGCTCGGGCTCGGCGACGTGTACCTCGGCGCGCCGGTCGCCACGCCGACCGATCCGCGCCATCGCCTGGTCACCACCAAATACAATCCGGCCCGCACCTGGACGCCGGAGAATGCGGTCGGCATCGGCGGCGCCTACCTGTGCATCTACGGCATGGAGGGGCCCGGCGGATATCAATTCGTCGGCCGGACCACGCAGGTGTGGAACCACCGGTCCACCGGCGAGGCCGAAGATCCCTGGCTACTGCGGTATTTCGATCGCATCCGCTGGTATCCGGTATCCGCGGAGGAACTGCTGGACCTGCGGGCCGACGTCGGCCGCGGCCGTGGCGTACTACGTGCGGAGGAGGGCGAATTCCGTCTCGCCGAATACCGCGATTTCCTGTCCGCCAACGCCGAATCCATCGCCGCCTTCCGCGCGGTTCAGGCGGAAGCCTTTGCCGCCGAGCGTGATTCGTGGCAGGCGGCGGGCGAATTGCACGAACGAGGATGAGGACACCGACGTGAGCATCTGGATTCACCGCTGTGCCGACGATCCGGGCCCGCACGGCCCGGGACCGTTGGCAGGCCTGCGGGTGGCCGTCAAGGACAACGTCGACGTGGCCGGCCTGCCGACGACCGCAGGCTGCCCGGACTACGCCTATCTACCCGAACGCGACGCGCCCGCGGTCGCGGCCCTGCGCGCCGCGGGTGCGGTGGTGGTCGGCAAGACCAATATGGATCAATTCGCGACCGGTCTGGTCGGCACCCGCTCGCCCTACGGTCCGGTCTCCGATTCGCGGCGGCCCGAATTCATCTCGGGCGGTTCGAGTTCCGGGTCGGCGGTGGCCGTCGCGACCGGTGCGGCCGATATCGCCCTCGGCACCGATACCGCGGGTTCCGGGCGCGTTCCGGCGGCGCTGCAGGGCATCGTCGGCATCAAACCGACCGTAGGAGTCGTCTCCACCGAGGGGGTCGTCCCGGCCTGCCGTTCCTACGATTGCGTGACGATCTTCGCCGCCGACCCGGCACGTGCCGACCAGGCGATGGGAGTGATGGCCGCCGAGGCGCCCGGACGTGCCTGGCCCGCCGATACCAGGCTGGCGGCGCCGCCGCGCCCGACCGTCGCGATCTTCGCCGACCTGCCGGAACTCGACCCGGTGTGGCGGGCGGCCTTCGAGCGGGCCGTCGCCGTGTTACGGCAGCGCGGCGCGACCATCGTGGAGATCGCCCCGGAGCCGTTCCTGGCCGCGGCCCGGCTGCTCTACGACGGTGCGCTGGTCGCCGAAAGATACGCCGCGGTCGGCGAATTCGTCGAGTCGCGCCCCGACGCCGTCGACCCCACCGTCGCGAGCATCATCCGCGCCGCGGGCGCGATTCCGGCGCATCGGCTGGTCGCCGATCGCGCCGAACTCGAGCGCTTGCGCGCCCTCGCGATGGACAGTCTGGGTGACGCCGACGCCCTGCTCGCGCCGACCGCCCCGATGCATCCCACCATCGCGCAGGTCGAGGCGGATCCGATCGGGATCAACTCCCGCATGGGCACCTACACCAACTTCTGCAATCTGTTCGATCTGTGCGCGGTGGCCGTTCCGGCCGGCACGGCGGGCGAATCCTGTTTCGGCGTCACGGTTTTCGCTCGGCCGTTCGAGGATGCGGTGGCCTTGGACATCGCCGTGGCGATCACCGGTGATGCGGAGATCACGCGGCCGTGGCCCCTGGCGGTGGCGCCGGTGTGCGAGCTGATCGTGTTCGGGGCACATCTGCGCGGCCAGCCGTTGGAACACCAGTTGCATGCGCTCGGCGCGCGCTGGGCCGGGCCGGTCCGCACGGCCGCGGCCTATCGCCTCGCCGCCCTGGACACCACCCCACCGAAACCCGCGGTGACCCGCTGCGAGGGCGGTGTGTCCGTCGGGGGCGAACGCTGGTTGCTCTCCCCCGCCGCTCTCGGCCGCTTCCTCGCCGCATTACCGGCGCCGATGCAGCTGGGCGCCGTCGAACTCGACGACGGCACCTGGCACACCGCATTCGGATGTGACGGGACCGCCGCGGCGGAAGGGAAGGACATCAGCGAATACGGTGACTGGCGCGCGGCCCTCGCGGCCGGGGCCGTGGGCTGATCAATCCAGGGCCGTGGCGACCGGACGCTCCGGATCCGACGACCACTGCGACCACGAACCCGGGTACAGCGCGGCCGACACTCCGACGACCGACAACGCCGCGATCTGGTGCGCTGCGGTCACCCCGGAACCGCAGTAGACCGCCACCGGACCGGAGACGAGATCGGAGAACCGCGCCCGCAACTGGTCCGGAGTTTTGAAAGTGCCCTCGGACGTGAGGTTTTCCACGGTCGGCACGCTCACCGCGCCGGGAATGTGGCCGGCGCGCGGGTCGATCGGCTCGACCTGCCCGCGATAGCGTTCCCCGGCTCGCGCGTCCAGCAGCGCGCCCGGCCAGCCCGCGACCTCGTCGGCATCCACCACCGGCATATTGCCGGGGGTGAGCACGACGTCGCCGGGCGCCGGGTCGGGTTCGGTGCCGACGGCCAGATCGCCGCCGCCGCGTTCCCACGCGGGCAGGCCGCCGTCGAGAATGCGCACGTCGCGCAGGCCCGCCCAGCGCAGCAGCCACCACGCCCGGGCGGCGGCCATGCCGCCGGTGGCGTCGTAGACGACCGTCGGCTCCCCGGTGCGCAGTCCCCAGCTGCGCGCGCATTTCTGCAGGTGAGTGAGCGTCGGCAACGGGTGGCGGCCGTGCGCCGGGGAGGGCGGGGCGGCCAGCTCGGTCTCCAGATCGACGAAGATCGCGCCGGGAATGTGGCCGGCGAGATAGTGCTGGGGACCGTCGGGATCGCCCAGCGCCCAGCGCACATCCAGCAGATGCGTCCGGCTCTCGCTGTCCGCCAGCGATTTCCGGAGTTCTTCGGGGGAGATCAGTACCGCGGTCAAGCCCGGCTCCTCAGTCAACAGATGTACCCGTGACGCGAACACGTGTCAGCCTACGACACGGGCGCGTCCCGGCGAGTCAGCATCCACCGCACGACCAGGCCCGCGACCACCGCCCAGAACGCGGCACCGATGCCGAACACCGCGATCCCGGAGGCCGAGACCAGGAAGGTCACCGTGGCCGCGACGCGATGTTCGGCCACCCCGAGCGCCGCGGTGAGGGCGGCGGCGAAGGTGCCGAGGAGGGCAAGTCCGGCAACGGTTTCCAGCACACCGGCGGGCGCGGCGGCGGCGAGCGCGACCAGCGCCGCGGCGGCCGGGGCCAGCACGAGATAGGACGCCCCGGCGGCCATGGTGGCCGCCCAGCGCCGGCGCGGATCGGGATGGGCCGAGGGCGCGGCCGCCAACGCCGCGCTGATCGCGGCCAGGTTGATCGCATGCCCGCCCGCCGGAGCGCCCACGATGGTTCCCAGGCCGGTGACGGTCATCGACGCCCGCCACGGCACCCGATAGCCGAACGAGCTCATGACCGCCACGCCGGGTATGTTCTGCGCGGCCATCGTGACCACGTACAGCGGAATCGCGATGCCGATGACGGCCTGCCAACTCCAGTGCGGCACAGTGATTTCCAGTTTCGGAATCAGATCGGCGACCGGAATCGAGCGATGTCCGGCGATCATCGAGATTCCCGCCCCGGCCACCGCGGTGGCGAAGGCGCCGGGCACCGCCCACCGCTGCGCGTACCGCTGCAGCACCACCCACACCACCAGCACGGGCGCCACCACTGCCGCACTCGAGGTGGTCAGGGCCCGCAGCGGCGCGAGGCAGAGCGGCAGCAGGACACCGGCGAGCATGGCCTGCGCGATCTCGACCGGGATCGCGGTGATCAGCCGGCCCAGCCGTGACCAGCAGCCGGTGAGAACGATCAATAAGCCGGTGACCGCGAACGCCCCCACCGCCGCGGGCCAGCCGCCGGTTACCGCGCCGGCGCCGGCCAGCAGCGCCGCACCGGGAGTCGACCAGGCGAGGGTGATCGGCATGCGATAGCGCCGGCTCAGGATCCACATGCCCAGCGCCTGGGTGACACAGACGGCCAGCAGGCCCGAGGCGGCCTGCGCCGGTGTCGCGCCGACCGCGGTCAGTCCCGCCAGCACGACGGCGAACGAACTGGTGAAACCGACCAGCGCCGCGATGATCCCGGCGCCGACCGCTTGTCCGGTACCGCCGGGCCCGTGTTCGCCCTCGACCGCCGCTCGGAGGCCCATCTGCCCCTCGGCGACATCGGGCGGGCGGGAGGCGGAATCGGTGGCAGTCACCGAGCTATCTTCGCGGGCGGCTGGCCCCGCCGTCAGCGGCCAGTACGCCGGAACTGGACCGAATTCTCGCCGGCATCGGATCGCCCTGCGTCGTTTCGTCCGGCATCCTGTCGCGATGCTGCCGCCTCGTCGGCTCCGGCCAGTCGCTGTAGCAGCGGCGCGGTGCGCGGCCCGACCAACTGCTGCATGACCAGCGCCATATTGGTGCGCTGCACGCCCGCGATCTTCAGGATCGCGCCGGTGATCCGATACAGATCGTCGGCGTCGCGCGCGACCACGCGAACGGTCAGATCCGTCTGCCCGGTGGTGCCGCACACCTCGGTGACCTCGGGGATCTCGGCGAGTTCGGACACCACGTCGGCGAGCCGATGCTGATCGACCACCACCGCGACGAAGGCCGCGAGCCGGTAACCGAGTGCGCGCGGGTCCACCCGCCGCTCGAATCCGGCCAGCACACCGGCGGCCTCCCATCGGGCGAGCCGGGCCTGCACGGTGTTACGGGACAGCCCCAGCCGCGTGGCCAGTTCCACCCCGGTGGCACGAGGGTTGGCAACCAGTTCCAGCAGCAGCCGGGCGTCGGTGGCGTCGATAGTCGCCGGGGCGGGTTCGGCACTGGGCATGTTACGCAGTATGACAGCTCCTACCCGGTCGGGATCGAGCATTCTGCACAGTTCGCGTGTCGCCACTTGCGCATCCCGCTCAATCGTGGATGCTGTGAAGTACAGCACACAGCTGGCGAAGAGCAGTCCGCCGGATCGCGAGGGACGGAAGACCCCGTCGTACGCGGCAACGAGGAGGTGACGGCTGTGCACAACACCACTACGCACAACACCACCGCGCACAACACCACAACCAGGCACGACACCGGGACGAACCCCTATCCCGTGCAACTGGTCCAGCCCGACGGGCGCCGCGTTCTCGACCGCGAGCACGCGGCCCTGATCGCGGATATCGGTCCGGCCGAACTGCGCGAACTGTACGAGGACCTGGTCGTCACCCGCCGCATCGACGTCGAGGCCACCGCATTGCAGCGGCAGGGCCAACTCGGCCTGTGGGCCCCGCTGCTCGGGCAGGAGGCATCGCAGATCGGCTCGGCTCGCGCGCTGCACGACGACGACTATGTCTTCTGCAGCTACCGCGAGGCGGGTGTCGCCTACTGCCGCGGCGTGGATCCCACTCTCATCACCCGGCTGTGGCGGGGCGTCGCGCATTCGTGCTGGGACCCGGACGAGATCAATATGACCAATCCGGCCATCGTCGTCGGCTCTCAGGGCCTGCACGCCACCGGCTACGCCTACGCCGCACACCTGGAAGGTGCGGAGATCGCGGTGCTGACCTACTTCGGTGACGGCGCCAGCAGTCAGGGCGATATCGCCGAGGCGCTCGGCTTCGCCGCCACCTGGAGTGCGCCGGTGGTGTTCTTCTGCCAGAACAACCACTGGGCGATCAGCGAACCGGTAGAGGTGCAGAGCCAGACGCCGATCGTCCGGCGCGCCTACGGGTACGGCATACCGGGCGTCCAGGTCGACGGCAACGACGTGCTGGCGGTGCTGGCGGTGACCCGCCAGGCCGTCGCCCGCGCCCGCGCCGGCGGCGGCCCCTCGTTCATCGAGGCCATCACCTATCGGATGGGCCCGCACACCACCGCCGACGATCCCACCCGCTACCGTTCGGCCGCGGAAACCGAACTGTGGAAGCGCCGCGATCCGATCGACCGCATGCGACGGCTGCTCGAGCGAGAGGGTTTGTGGGACAGCGACTTCGAGCGGCGGGTCACCGAACGCGCCGACGCGGTCGGTGCCGCGGTCCGCACCGCGACCATCGACATGCCCGATCCGGATCCGATGCAGCTGTTCGAGCACGTCTACACCACCCCGCATCCCCTGATCGCCGCCGAGCGCGACGAGTACTCCGGATACCTGGCGGATTTCGAGGAAGGAGTACGGGCATGATCACCACCTTCGCGAACGCGCTGAACACGGGGATGCGCCGGGCCTTGGAGGACGATCCGAAGGTCGTGCTGATGGGTGAGGACATCGGGCGGCTCGGCGGCGTATTCCGGGTGACCGACACGCTGCAGAAGGACTTCGGCAACAATCGCGTCATCGACACGCCGCTGGCCGAATCCGGCATCATCGGAACGGCTTTCGGAATGGCACTGCGCGGTCTGCGGCCGGTGTGCGAGATCCAGTTCGACGGATTCGTCTACCCGGCCTTCGACCAGATCGTTTCGCAGGTCGCCAAGATCCACTACCGCACGCAGGGCAAGGTCCGCGCCCCGATCACCATCCGGATTCCCTTCGGCGGCGGAATCGGTTCGGTCGAACATCATTCGGAGTCACCGGAGGCGTATTTCGCGCATACCGCCGGACTGCGCGTGGTGTCGCCGAGCACGCCCGAGGACGCGTATCGACTGTTGCGCCAATCGATCGCGTGCGACGACCCGGTCGTCTTCTTCGAACCGAAGCGACGCTACTGGGACAAGGCCGATCTCGATTTCACCGCTCTGGACGCCGATCCGCTGCCCATGGACCGGGCACGCATCCGCCGGTCGGGCCACGACGCCACCCTCGTCGCCTACGGCGGGATGGTCGCCACCGCGCTGACGGCGGCCGAAATCGCGGCCGGAGAGGGTCATTCACTCGAGGTGATCGATCTGCGCAGCCTGTCGCCGATCGACTTCGACACCATCGAGGAATCGGTGCGCCGGACCGGCCGGCTGATCGTCACACACGAAGCGCCCGTCTTCGCCGGACTCGGTGCCGAGATCGCCGCGCGCATCGCCGAACGGTGTTTCTACTACCTCGAGGCGCCGGTCCTGCGCGTCGGTGGCTTCGACATCCCCTATCCCCCGGCTAAGCTCGAACGGCACCACATGCCAGACCCGGACCGCATTCTCGACGCGGTCGATCGAACCTTCGCCGCCTGATAACTGTTCGGACAGAGGTGCCCGTTGGAAGACCCTGCTGTGGACGACAACAATCACATACTCGAGTTCCGGCTGCCCGATCTCGGGGAGGGATTGACCGAGGCCGAACTGATCTCCTGGTCGGTGGCCGTCGGCGATACCGTCGAGCTCAATCAGACCATCGCCGAGGTGGAGACCGCCAAGGCGCAGGTGGAACTACCGTGTCCGTTCGCCGGGCAGGTCGCCGAGCTGCTGGCCCGGCCCGGTGAAACGGTGGCGGTCGGCGCACCGCTGATCAGAGTGCGCGCCGATGCCGGCGAAGCTTCCACGACGGCAGCCGCGGCTTCCGGGGCTACCGGCGAAGCTTCCGGGGCCGCCGAGGGCCGCACGTCGGTGCTCGTCGGTTACGGCCCCGGGGCCGAAGCGCCGACCCGGCGTCGCTCCGCGAAAAACGGTGCGGCGAAGCCGCATTCGGCCGCGCCCGCACGCGGCGAGGAGATTCCGCCGGAGTTCCCGGGCCGCCCGCCCGCCACTCCGGCCGCCCGCCAGCTGGCTCGCGAACTCGGTATCAATATCGCCTTCGTGGCCGGCTCCGGTCCGGGTGGGGCGGTGACGGTCGAGGATGTGCGCCACGCGGTGCCGGTATCGCAGCCGCCGCGCCGAGTGCGGACCGAGGAGGAGGCCGCCGACGCGCCCCGTCCGGCCGCCCCGCCGGTGCCGACCATGCGGCCCGACGGCGGCGTCATCCGGCCGACGCCGAGCGAACGCGAAACCCGCACCCCGGTCAGCGGCGTCCGCAAGCGCATCGCCGCGGCCATGACCACCAGCGCCCGCACCATCCCGCAGGCCAGCGCGTTCGTCACCACCGATTTCACCGCCTCGATGGAACTGCTCGACCACCTGCGCAGCACCGACTCCTTCACCGGCCTGTCGCTCACTCCGCTGGCGCTGGTCGCGAAGGCGACGCTGGCGGCGATCGCCGAATTCCCGGGGATCAACTCCTATTGGGACGCCGAGGCCGATCAGATCGTCACCAAGCATTACGTCAATCTCGGCATCGCCGTGGCCACCGAACGCGGCCTGCTCGTCCCCAAAATCAAGGAGGCGCAGTCGCTGAGCCTGCGCGAACTGTGCCGGGAGATCGGCTGGCTCGCCGATGTGGCGCGCGCCGGCTCGGCGACCCCAGCCGATCTGCGCGGCGGCACCTTCACCATCAGCAATGTGGGTGTCTTCGGTGTGGACACCGGTGTGCCGCTGGTCAACCCGGGCGAAGGCGCGATTCTGTGCCTGGGTTCGATCCGGAAACGCCCCTGGGTGTACCGCGACGAACCGGCGATCCGGTGGATCACCACGCTGGGTGTGAGCTTCGATCACCGCATGATCGACGGTGAGCTCGGCGCGCGGTTCCTGTCGACGGTGGCCTCACTGCTCGAGGATCCGCTGACCCTGCTGGGCCGGGTCTGAGGTCCCCCGGGGCGCCGGCGCCTAGGTCTCGTCGGTCACCAGCGCGGCGGCGGCGCTGCGGATGATCGCCGGGATCTCGACCGATTTGCGAGTCTCGTTGTCCACGTAGACGTGCACGAAGGTGCCGGTGGCGGCCAACTCCAGATCTTCCCCTGTGGTGTCGGCGGCGGTGCCGGCGTCCAGGACTCGGAAGATCGCCAGATCGTAGGTGATGCTGGAGCGACCGAGGCGGCTGATTCGCAGCCCCACCCGCAGTTGGTCGGGAAAACTCAGCGAGCCCAGATACTGGCACGAGGTCTGGGCGACCACGCCGATCGCGGGCAGTTCCCGGATGTCGGTGCCGGTCGCGGCCATCAACCAGGCGTTGACCGCGGTGTCGAAGTACGAGTAGTAGGTCACGTTGTTGACGTGGCCGTAGTGGTCGTTGTCGGCCCATCGGGTCGGCACCGGCCAGAGCACCGGGTAGTCCTGCTGTGTGGTCACCGCCCCGACAATAGTGACGCGACCTCAGCGACGCGGGCGGAGGCGGCGGTGAACCCGGCGCGCCGCCGAAACGTGTCGGTGGTAGGTCATACACTCGAATCGAAACCGGTTACATCCGGGGCCCGTGCGGTGACGTCGACGATGCCGTGATCGTTCGGGAGACGGGGAGCCGCCGACCGCGGTCGGCGCCGCCGAATCAACGACGCTTCGACGCACTCCTCCGCTCCGGAGTCGTACCCGCGGGGCAGGCGCTTCGGGTGTTGGGCCCCAAGGGGATCCACGTGCCGGGCCGCCCGGTCCGGCACGGCCTCTCGTGCGGTGAACAATCGGTGCGCGCCCGGTACCGTCGAATCGATGCATTCATCGGTGGAGACGACACGGCGCGGGACGGTTGCTCCGGCCGCTCGCCGCGCGCGGGCAGCGGTGTTCGCGACTTTCGCGCTCAACGGGTTCCTGGCCGCGATGTGGGTGGTGCACATTCCGGTCATCACCGATCGCACCGGGGTATCGCACGGAACCCTGGGATTACTGATTCTGGTGATGGCCGGCAGCGGCATCGTCGGTATGCAGGCGGCGGGTCCGCTCGCCGACCGCTTCGGCAGCCGGGCTCTGGTCGCCGCCGCCGTCAGCTGGCTGATCGTGGCGGTGAGCGGGCCGGCGTGGGCGACCGGGCCGATCCAGCTCGGCCTTGCGCTCGCGATCTTCGGTTTCGGCAACGGCGCGCTCGACGTGTCGATGAACGCCCAAGCCGTGCAGGTCGAGCGGGTTTACGGCCGGCCGATCATGGCCGCGTTCCACGCACTCTTCTCCTGCGGCGGCCTGGTCGGTTCGCTCGCCGGCGCGGCGGCCATGCACGCCGGCGCCGATATCCGGGTGAGTTTCGCGGTCGCGGCGGTGCTGGGCCTGCTGGTGATGCTGGCCAGTGCGCCGAGTCTGCTCCCCCGCCCGCACACGACCTCGCACGTCGAACCGAGCGCCGCCGAATACGCCGCGCCGGCCGCCGACCACGCGGGCACCGCTGCCGCGGTGGCTCGCGAATCGGACGTGAAATCCGCCGTGGCATCGCATGATTGCCGCACCCGACGCGGCGAATCCGTGCGGCGGCGCATCCGGCGTCTGCTCCCGCCGAAGGTACTGGCCTTGGCCGCCATCGCTTTCGCCCTGCTGATGGCCGAGGGCGTGGCCAACGACTGGAGCGCCCTGCAGACGCACGAACACCTGGGGGTCGGCGACGCCACCGCCGCACTGTCGTTCGGCGCGTTCTCCATTGCGATGACCGTCGGCCGCTTCACCGCGGACCGGGTCAGCGAACGCTTCGGCCGCGTCGCCGTCGTCCGCTGGGGTTCGGTCCTCGGCGCCGCCGGCCTCGCCGTCATCATGGTCTCGCCGTGGCTGCCGCTGAGCCTCACGGGCTGGATCCTCGCCGGCCTCGGCCTCGCCGGCGGCGTCCCCCAAATCTTCACCGCCGCAGGCAATCTGGGCACCACCACCGCCGCCACCGACATGTCCAAGGTCTTCGGCCTCGGCTACCTCGGCTTCCTCGCCGGCCCCTCGGTCATCGGCTGGCTCGCCCAACTCACCTCCCTCACCCTCGCCTTCACCTTCCCCCTGATAGCCGTCCTGCTCTGCGCCTGGTTCGCCGGGACCGTCGGGGACGCACACCGAGTTGTTGACCTGGAGGACAAAAACCCGTAGGGTTGCGGTGTGGGCAGGCCGCGCAACTTCGAGACCGAGACCGTGGTGGATCGGGCGATGGATGCGTTCTGGACTCATGGGTATGCGAATACTTCGCCGGCGCAGCTGGCCGAGGCGACCGGGATCGGGAAGGGGAGTTTGTACAACACGTTCGGCAGTAAGCGGGAGCTGTTCGAGCGGGTGCTGAACCGCTACGACCGGATGGGGTCGGAAGTAGTCGGCGAGTTCATGGCGCGGCCGGGGACGGCACGGGAGTGCATCGGCGCGTTCATCCGGTTTCTGGTGGATTCCGATGTGGCGCAGCCTGTTCGGCGTGGCTGCCTGGCGGTGAACACCGCTACCGAATTCTCCGCACAGGATGCCGAGATCACGAAGGCGGTCCGGACCATGCAGGAGCACACCATGTCCGCCCTGGCCGAGCGGATCGATCAGGGTCGCCGCGACGGCGACGTGGCACAGGACGTCGATCCGCGAGCCGCCGCCGAATTCCTGATGAACACCATCGTGGGACTGCGCGTCATGGCCAAGACCAGCGATGCGGAGGCTCTGCACCGCATCATCGACACCGCACTGACCACATTCTGATATCCGGCCGCGGTCGCGGCCTTTTTCACACCCGAATTTTTGACCTTAAGTTCAAGAAAGGGAATCTCATGGACCTCGAACTGACCGGCAAGACCGCCGTCGTCACCGGCGCGAGCCGAGGCATCGGACTGGCGATCGCCGAGGCGCTGACCGCCGAGGGCGCGCTGGTGGTCGGCGCGGCGCGCACCGTCACACCGGAGCTCGAAAAGGCAAGCATCGCAGCCTATTCGGTCGACCTCGGTACCTCCGAGGGCGCCACCACGCTGATCGATTCGGCACTGCGCGAACTCGGCGGCATCGACATCCTCGTCAACAATGTCGGCGGCGGCGACGCCGATCGGCTCGGGCTGGGCGCATTCACCGACATCACCGACGAGCAGTGGCGAACCCTGTTCGACCTCAACCTGTTCAGCGCCGTCTGGACCACGCGCGCGGCGCTGCCCAGCCTGCTGGAACGCCGCGGTTCGATCGTGAACATCTCTTCGATCAATTCGCGTCTGCCCGCGGCCGGACCGACCGGCTACAGCGAGGCCAAGGCCGCGCTCACCTCGCTGAGCAAACGCCTCAGTGAGGAATTGGCCCCGCGCGGCGTGCGCGTCAACACCGTTTCCCCCGGTGTCGTGGGCACGCCGCTCTGGCGCGACCCGAACCGATTCGGCGGGAAACTTGCTGCGGCGCAGGGCATCTCGCACGATGATCTACTCGCGGGAATCAGCGAGAGTTTCGGCATCGCCTCGGGGCGGATCTCGGAGCCCGAGGAGGTGGCCGCGCTGGTCACCTTCCTCGTCTCAGCCCGGGCCGGCAATATCGTCGGCGCCGACTACATCATCGACGGCGGAACCTTGAAAGTCGCCTAGCCGCTACCGTTCGTGCTTGTGCCGCAGGCCGTTGCCCAGCGCCACGGCCGCGGCCAGCCACGCCCCGACACTCAGCACCGCAAAGCTGATCACGTAGGCGTGCAGCGACGGCACCCCGGTGTGCGCGCTCGGTCGTCGCAGTCGTCATCCACCGCGAGACCCGCTTCCCTGCTCTATGCTGACACGAGGAGGGGAAATGACATTTCAAGTCGATCCGGACGGAGTGCGGGCCGCGGCCGGGGAGTTGGCGCTACTACCGACCGAGGTCGACAATGCGCCGAAACTCGACGCCGATCCGGTGGCGAAATTGCTCGCGGGTTTGTCGGTAGGGACCGAACTCGGCAAGTCCAATGCGGCGAGTACGCAAGCCAAAGACGTTCTGAAGGCGCGTTTCGACGAGTTCTCAGCCCTGTTGGTGACGTGTGCAGACAGCTTTCACGGCAACGACCAAGACGCCGCTCAGCGCCTCGCCGCTGTCGCGGATCTGAATTCCGGCGACCCGCACGCGGGCCGGTAGCCATCATGCCGACTCCGAAAGAAGTACTGGCCATGGATACGTCGGGCCTGCAGGGCGTCGCCGACCGGGCCGGCCAGATTGCCGACGCTATCGTCAAAGTAGCGGGCACGCTGCACAAGACCATCCACGACGATCTGGCGTGGCAAGGCGCGGCTGCCCGAGCCGCTGAAGACAAAGCCGACCGCGAACAGACTCAGATGCGAGCGATTGCCACCGCATACGATGACCTCGGTGCCGCCTGCGCCGGCGCAGCTCGCGACCTTCAGTACCCGATAGCGGAAATCAAGACGATCTTTCAGCATTACGTCGTCCCGCCGGTTGCCGTCGCTGACGACTGGAGCGCAACCGGAATACAAGATCCGAATTCCGAAGCGGGCGTGCAGCTTTCTCGCCTGCCGGGACTGGTCGCCAGCCTCCGAACCGCCGATGCGCAATGGAGCGCCGCCATTGCCACGGCCAACGACGAACTGACGAGGCTGGCATCGACGACTACCTTGACGGCGATCAAGGTGGCCGATCAGAGCTTCAAATCGATGGATTCCCGCGCCGATCCGGATCGGATCCGTACCTCGGCCGCGGCGTTCCAGCAGTTGTTCGGGCGTCCGCCGACAACCGCATCCGACTGGAGTACAGCCGAGGTCCTGAACCCGAACAGCTATACCCCGGAGTTCAAGGGGGTCGGGCCCGAGATCCGTGTCGTCAAGATCACGCCCGTTCCTGGGCAGGGGGTGGTCCGATCGTCTCAGTACATCGAGCAACGTGACGTCTCCGACCCGGACCCCAACCCGCTCAATCTCAATCCCGGCGCTCGCGACTTGGGCAACAATCGAACGGCCGACCCGAACTTCGATCCCGAACATACGAAGGTCACTACGTATGTCGACTACGAGAACGGCATCGTCGTCATGCGCCAGAACCCGTCTGTCCGCGAGAACGACGACGGCAGCCCGGGCGAGGTCAAAGTTGGTGCGCCGGAAGGGAAAGTGTGGCAGAACCCAGACGGGTCGGTACGCATCCAATACGACGCGGGTAACCCACTGCCGCCCTCTTGGATGACCAAACCTCCCGGCCTGGATGGCCACGATGTCACGGTCAACGGCGATTTGGTGTTCCAGCCCGGTCCGAACGGGGTCCAAGTGAACGGGACGCGCACCGATTACCCATCATTGGAGGTGTATCAAGACACCCCCGACGGTCGCACGCAAACGATCGCGCTGGATCCGGCTCGATCCGGGAGCTCACTCGGCCCGGCTCTGAATCTGCCGTTTCACCATGACATCGGCGTGGGAGGTGCGGCCTTCGGTCCGTTCACCGAGTGGAACGATCGCTATGATGTGCCAGGCAATCCGAAGCCGTCGACATCGTTCGGTCCGGTCACGGCGCCGCCTACCGCCCCAGTGCAGCGGATACCCGCAGGGACGGCCTGAATGACGCCCTCTTCGTCGGAAGATGCGCGGTTCTGGCGCCTCGCCACATGGGGCGTCGCGGGTTTCTTCCTGCTGCAGTTGGTGGTCATGATCATCGCGGCGCGCGCGATGCACTCGGACACCGACGGCACGATCTTCGGTTCGTTTCTCGCCGCCTCGGTGGTAGGTACCCTGATCGCCTCGCTCCTTCGATGGAAGGCGCGGGGGCCCGCCCGCGGCGTAGCTCTTGCCGCAGTGACCACCGCGGGCATATGGCTCGGGTCGTCTGTCATCATCGGATGCCTCTATTTCGCGACCAGGTAGGAGCGTCCTGTGACCCGAGAACACTCCGCTCCGCAGCACAGGCGCGAAACCTGGTTCGGCCCACTGTCATTCAGAGGGGCTGCAGTGTGCCTCACGCTGAACGTGATTCCGTTCTTCATCAACGGTTACCTGATCTTCGCGCTCGTCCTGCTGTACGCGATCGAATTGATCGCCGCTGCTGTGCTCTGCGCTCGCGGAGGGGGCGCGCGACAGCTTGGCACAGGCATCGCGGTGGCGTTGGTCGGCACTGCCGGCTGCTTTGTGCTGCTCCCCGCACTGGGACGGTTGTCCTGACGGTCATCCGCGTTCTCGATCCGCCAGAAATGTGGGATCCCGGTTACGGCATACGATAACCGCTGACCGCTACCGTTCGTGCTTGTGCCGCAGGCCGTTGCCCAGCGCCACGGCCGCGGCCAGCCACGCCCCGACACTCAGCACCGCAAAGCTGATCACGTAGGCGTGCAGCGACGGCACCCCGGTGTGACCGATGGTGAGAGCGCTCAGGATCGAGGCCGTGATGGCGCCGGCGATACTGCCGCCCGCCGTACGCACCAGTGAGTTGATCCCGCTGGCGATTCCGCTCTCGCTCATCGGAACATGCTGGACGGCAAGGGTTCCCAGCGCCGCATAGCCGATCCCGAAGCCTATGCCCTGCAGCGTATTCGAGATGACCATGTCGTAGCCGTGCGCATTCGACAGCGCCAGCCATCCGGTCGCCGCGCCGGCGAAGGCCGCGCCGATGGCCAGGGTGAAGGCGGGTCCGATGCGCGCGACGATGCGCCCGGTCCGGAAGGAGAAGAAGGTCATCAGCACCGAGCTGGGAATGCCGTAGAGACCCACGGCCAGCACCGAGCCGGACAGACCGTAGCCGACCTTGTCGGCGGGGGTCTGCACGAAATTCGAGATCAGGGTGAAGGAGCCGAACATCGCGAAGCCCAGCAGCGCAGACGCCATATTGGCCGACAGCGAGCGCGGACCGACCAGCAGGGGCAAGCGCACCAGCGGCTGCGCGACCTTGCGCTCCACCAGCACCCACACCACCGCCAGCACGGCGGCCGCGGCGAACAGCCCGATCACGCTGGTCTCTCCCCAGCCCCAGCGCGGTCCCTCGCTGATGGCCAGCAGCAGGCACACCAGCAGACCGGCGAGCAGGACCGCGCCGAGATAGTCCGGCTGCCCGCCGTGGCGCTGCCCGACATCCTTGGCGCTCACCCCGACCAGCACTGTGGCGATCACGGCCAGCACCGCGGTCATCCAGAACACCGGATGCGGATTGGTGGTCTTGTCCGCGATGACGCCGGTCACCAGCATGCCGATGGTGCCGCCGACACCCATGGTGCCGCTGATGACGCCGATGGCGGTGGTGAGCCGCTCGCGCGGGAAGGTGTCGCGAATGATGCCGATACCCAGGGGAATCAACGCCGACGACGTGCCCTGCAGCGCCCGGCCGACGATGTAGACCCCCAGCGAAGTCGCCACCGCGCAGACCACCGAACCGGCGATCAGCAGTCCCATACAGAACATCACCATGCGCTTCTTGCCGTACATGTCGCCGAAACGCGAAAGCAGCGGCGTGGCAACGGCTCCGGTGAGTAACGCGGCGGTGAACAACCACGTCACACCCGCGACGTCGGTGTGAAGTTGCCCGATCAGCCTGGGCAGCAACGGAATTACCACGGTCTGCTGCAGCGAGACCACGAGTCCTGCCGCGCACAGCGCCAGCAGCGTGACGACCAGGTGCGCCGGCGCACCGGTTTCGGAATCGGTTCCGGTGGATCGGCCGGTGACGGTCGACGTCATCTGAGTTCCCTATCTTTATACTTACCTAACTTAAGTAAGTTGGGTAGTAGGATAACCCTGTGCCGCGTTCCGAAGGAAGTCCCGAATCGGTGGTCGACGCCGACTACATCGTGGAACTCGAGCGCGCCCTGACCCGGATCGCGCACCTGCTCACCCGGGCCAGACGGCACGATCGCACCGTGGCCGCGGCCGGGGTGAATCTCGACCGCGCGAACGTGCCGCTGCTGCGGATGCTCGCCGACGCCGCGGAGCCCATGCGCATGGGTGAGCTCGCGGCCTGCCTGGATGTGGAGGCGCCGCATGTCACGCGTCAGATCCAGCGCCTGGAACGGGCCGGCTACGTCGATCGGGTGACCGATCCGGAGGACCGCCGGGCACAGCGGGTGCGCATCACCGACGAGGGCCGGGCCACCGTCGACGCTATCCGCGCGGTGAGCCGACGTCATATGCGCGACGCGCTGGCGGACTGGTCGACCGAGGACCTGCGTCAGCTCGCGGCGCTCAACCACCGCATGGTCGACGCGTTTCTCGACAGTGCCGAGCGCACCGACGCCTGGCGGCGATGACCCTCCTCAGCGCTCCTTGCGGTCGATCCGGATCCTGACGTCCGGCCACGGCGGATTCCGTACGACCGCAATCAAGGACAGCGTCGTCGCCACCAAGCCGACGAAGATGCCCAGCAGCGCGATGGCGGTGTCGTCGGTGACGGCATGCCAGCCGGTGTTCCCGTCCTGGATTACGAAGACGCCCAGCGGTCGCGCGCGCCGGAATTTTCCGCCGGGGCGTGTCACCGGGATGACCGTGGCGCCCTCGGGGGTCTGATAGGGCGTCCCGTAGACCGCCGAATCATCGCCCACCGCAGGCAGATCGAATCGCTCCCGAACCGTCATGTCGACCCCTTCCGGCTGTTGTGCGACGCTCCCGGCACCACCGCGCTCTGCGGGCCACTCTAGTCCGCCCCGCGCTGCCGGAAGGCACCGTGCACGCAAGGAAGCGGCCCGCAGCAGATGTGCTGCGGGCCGTTTCGGGTCCGAACCTGCGCCGCCACCGATGCGGTGGTGACGCGCCTCGATCGCTACAGCGCCTTGAGTTCCTCGGTGACGGCTCCGACGGATTTCTTGGCGTCGCCGAACAGCATGGAGGTGTGGTCGGCGTAGAACAGCGGATTGTCGATGCCGGCGAAGCCGGAGTTCATCGACCGCTTCAGCACGATCACGCTCTTGGCCTGATCGACGTTGAGCACCGGCATGCCGTAGATCGGGCTGGAGGAGTCCTCGCGCGCGGCGGGGTTGGTGACGTCGTTGGCGCCGATCACCAAAGCCACGTCGGTGCGCGAGAATTCGCCGTTGATGTCGTCCATTTCCTTGAGCGCGTCGTAGGGGACCTCGGCCTCGGCCAGCAGCACGTTCATGTGGCCGGGCATGCGACCCGCGACCGGGTGGATGGCGTATTTGACCTCGACACCCTTGGCCTCCAGCAGCGAGGCCATCTCCTTCACCGCGTGCTGGGCCTGGGCGACGGCCATACCGTAGCCGGGCACCACGATCACCTGGTTGGCATAGGCCATCTGGATCGCGGCGTCGGCGGCCGAGGTGGCCTTGGCCTGCTTCTGCTCACCGCCACCGGCCGCGGCGGCACCGCCGCCACCACCGAAACCACCCGCGACGATGGCCGGGATGGACCGGTTCATGGCCTTGGCCATGAGGTTGGTCAGGATGGTGCCGGACGCGCCGACGATCATGCCGGCCACGATCATCGCGGTATTGTTCAATGCCAGACCCGCGGCCGCCGCGGACAGACCGGTCAGCGCGTTGAGCAGCGAGATGACCACCGGCATGTCCGCGCCGCCGATCGGCAGCACGACCATCAGACCGAGCACCGCGGCCAGCACCAGCAGCAGCACCATCCACCACCACGGCGCGCCGTCCTTGGTGGCGCCGATACCGATGACCACCGCGGAGGCGATCGCGCCCAGGGCCAGCAGCAGGTTGACCGGCTGCTGCAGTTTCCCGAGCCCGATCGGGCGGCCGGGCAGGATCTCCTGCAGCTTGCCGAACGCGATCAGCGAGCCCCAGAACGAGATCGAACCGATAATCGCCGCGAACAGCGAACCGATGATGATGTGAACGGTGGGCTGCTCGTGCAGCGACGAAAAGCCGTCGCTGTTGAGGAATTCCGACCACGCGATCAACGCGACCGTGCCACCACCGACACCGTTGAACGCCGCCACCAGCTGCGGCATCGCCGTCATCTTGGTGAACTTCGCCGGCGGAACACCCAGCGCCACACCGACAACCAGGCCCGCGATGATGATGATCCAGTTCGAGGTGTCCCGGATGGAGATGAACGTCGCGATCACCGCGATGCCCATACCGACCGCCGCGATCCAGTTACCACGCACCGCGGTCTTCGGACCGGTCAAGCCCATCAGGCCATAAATGAACAGCGAGAACGCGACGATATAAAGGATGTTGACCAGATTGTCCATGAGTCAGCGGCCCGCCTTCTCGGTATTTCCAGGGCGCTCCGCGCCCGACGCAGCGGGCTTCTTGCCCTTGAACATCCCCAGCATCCGGTCGGTCACCACGAAACCACCGACCACGTTCAGCGTTCCGAACACCACCGCGACGAACAGAATGATCTGCGTGATCACCGACGGGTGCTCGACCTTGCCGAGGGTGACCAGCGCACCCAGCACCACGATGCCGTGAATGGCGTTGGTGCCCGACATCAGCGGGGTGTGCAAGGTGTTGGGCACCTTGGAGATCACCGCGAAACCCACGAATCCGGACAGCACCAGAATCGCGATATTGGCCAAAAGCTCGGTATACATCAGCCCTGCTCCTCGGAATCGGCGGGACGGCTCGGCGCACCGGCCACACAGGAATCGGCGAGCACCTGGTCGCCGAAATCGGGCTCGAGCTCGCCGTCTTTCAGCATCAGCTCCAGCAGCGCCGCAATATTCTTCGAGTACAGCTCCGAGGCGTGCTCGGGCATCGTCGCCGGCAGATTCAGCGGCGAGCAGATCGTGACACCGTGCTTGACCACCGTCTTACCGGGCTCGGTCAGCTCGCAGTTGCCGCCGGTCTCCCCCGCCAGGTCGATGATCACACTGCCGGGCTTCATCCCCTCCACCGCCGCGGCGGTCACCAGACGCGGCGCGGGGCGACCCGGCACCAGCGCGGTGGTCACCACCACGTCGAAACCCTTGATGGCATCTTCCAAAGCCTGCTGCTGCTGGGCCTTTTCGTCCTCGGTCAGCTCGCGGGCGTAACCACCCTCGCCGGCCGCATCGATACCCAGATCCAGCCACTGCGCACCCACCGACCGCACCTGGTCGGCCACCTCGGGCCGCACGTCGTATCCGGTGGTGCGCGCACCGAGACGCTTGGCGGTCGCCAGGGCCTGCAGACCCGCGACACCCACACCGAGCACCAGCACCGTCGCCGGCTTCACCGTGCCCGCCGCGGTGGTCAGCATCGGGAAGAAGCGCGTCGACTCCGACGCCGCCAGCAACACCGCCTTGTACCCGGCGACATTGGCCTGCGAGGAGAGCGCGTCCATCACCTGCGCACGCGAGATGCGCGGGATCGCCTCCACGGCGAATGCGCGCACGCCCGCGTTCTGCAGCGCCCCGATCTTGTTGTCGGCGTTGCGCGGAGCGAGGAATCCGATCAGTGTCTGGCCCTCGGACAGTTTGGCGATCTCGGCGTCGTTGGGCGGGGCCACCTTCACCACGACCTCGGCCTGCCACGGATCACCGATCGTCGCGCCCGCGGCCTCGTAGGCTTCGTCCGGAATCAATGCCCCGACACCCGCGCCGGCTTCGACGACGACCTGTACACCCTGCTTCACCAGGCTCGGGATGATCTTCGGCACCAACGCGACGCGTCGTTCGTCGGCATTGGTCTCACGAACCACACCGACACGCGTGCGGTGCGACGCGCGACTGTCGTCGCCGGGCTGCGCGCCCTCGTTCGCGCCCTGCGTTGTCTCCACTGGTCAACTTCCTTACTTGTGACGGCAAGCTGGCCCCCTGATGTCCAGGTGGGCCGCCTGTTGGGTCTGGCCGAGCGGAACTTACTTTTCAGTAAGGTCCGAAATAATTCTCGCAACTGTACCCGGCAGGCCGGTGAGATTAGTTGAGATCAACATCACATCACACCACGGCTTTTCCCTCGATTGCCGCTTCACGCAGCGCAGAAGCGGGCTATGCCGGGTGCGCCTTACGCCGTAATGTCTGCGTGGTGAGTGGCTGTATCTTCTGCCGGATCGTCGCGGGCGACGCGCCGGCGACGCGGATCTACGAGGACGAGCGCGTGTACGCCTTCCTCGACATCCGGCCGATCACCCGGGGACACACCCTGGTGATTCCGAAAAGCCATGCCGCCCACCTCGACGAACTCGACGCCGAACTGGGCGCGGACCTGTTCCGCGTGGGCCATCGCATCGCAAAGGCGTTGCGGCGCAGCGATCTCGGCGCCGACGGCGCGAATCTCGTACTCAACGACGGTAAAGCGGCCTTCCAGACGGTGCATCACGTCCACCTGCACGTGGTGCCGCGCCGCGGTGGTGATCTGTTCACCTTCGCCCGCGGCTTCCTGCTGCGACGGCCGCACGATCCGACGGCCACCGCGGCCGCGCTCCGCACCGGGCTCGACCGGCTCGGCGCGGAACCGGACCGACTCGACCCGACCGACAGGGAGACTCGTTCATGAGCACAGCCTCACTCGACCGCGCCGAACTGACCAGTGCGCTCTCCGGCCAGTGGGATGTGCTGGCGGAACTGACCGCCGGATTGGACGAGGACCGCTGGCGGCTGCCGTCACCGCTGCCGGGGTGGACGATCTTCGATGTGCTCGCCCATGTCGTCGGCACCGAATCGATGCTGCTCGGCGAGTCGCTACCACAGGTGGACCGTGACGTTCACGCCTTCGACCACGTCCGCAACGACACCGGAGCGCTGAACGAGATGTGGCTGGAATCGCTGCGACCGCTGCGCGGCGACGAACTGCTGCGGCGGTTCACAGAGGTGACCGACCGGCGCCGCGCCGCGCTGGCGGCCGTCGACGAGGCCGCCTGGACCGCCGATATCCAGTCCCCGATCGGGGTGGTGCCGTACGGCAGGTTCATGCGGGTGCGGTTGTTCGACTGCTGGATGCATCAACTCGACATCACCGACGCGCTCGGCGGCGATGCGAAAGCCCTGGGTATGGACGAGGGCGGCCGGCGCGCCGAGATCGCACTGGACGAGATCGAACCCTTCCTCGGGCGCGTGGTGGTCAAGCGGGGCGGCGCGCCCGACGGATCCCGCATCACGATCGAGACCACCGGTCCCGTCGCCCGGACCGTCCACATCCGCGTCGACGGGCGCGCGGACGTCGTCGCGACCCTCGATCGTCCGGCCGACACCGTCGTTCGGCTGAGTTCGAGCCTGTTCGCCCGCCTGTGCGGCGGACGCACCGCCGCCGCGGATCATCGCGACGAGATCGAGGTCGACGGCGACCGCGCACTGGGTGAGCGGATCGCCGCGAATCTCGCCTTCACCATCTGACTCGCCGTGCGACTCTTCTTGTCCAGTTACCGATTCGGCGCCCACTACGACCGGTTCGCCGAGCTGGTCGGCGGCCCGGGGCCGATCGCGGTCGTTCCGAACGCCTGCGATGCGTGGCCGTCCGCGTGGTCCGGGGCGGTGACCAGCGATCTGGTTCCCCTGCGGCGCAGCGGTTTTCGGCCCGAGGTGGTCGATCTGCGCGATTACATCGGTCGTCGCGCCGAATTGGAGCGGGTGCTGCGCGGATATCCGGCGCTGTGGGTTCGCGGCGGCAACACCTTCGTCCTGCGGGCCCAGTTCGCCCGCAGCGCGGCCGATCTCGTGCTGCGTGACCTGTTGGCCGAGGACGCGCTGGCCTACACCGGGTACAGCGCGGGCGCCTGCCTGCTCACTCCCGACCTGCACGGCCTGGAGGACGCCGACGATCCGGCCGAGGTGCGGCTCGCCTGTGGTATCGAGCCGCGCTGGGACGGACTGGGACTGGTGGACCGGGCGATCGTCCCGCATGTGGATTCGCCGGCCACCGATCCGGACGGCCACGGCACCCGCCTGGCCGCCCGTTTGCGCGCGGCGGGAACGCCGCACTGGGCGCTGACCGACGACGATGCCGTCGTGGTCGACGGTGCACGCACCGAGGTGCTGACCGCAGCCGGCTGACCCGGCACGGTCCGGCCGCGATCGTGCTCACCCGAGGGTGATACCCGTTCGCTCACACCGTTTTTCGCCCCATTCGTACAGCGCGGTCAACACCGGAACCAGGCTGCGCCCCTCGGCGGTCAGATCGTATTCCACCTGCGGCGGGACGGTATCGAATACGGTCCGGCTGACGAGACCGTCGGCCTCGAGCTCGCGCAGTTGCTGCACCAGCATCTTCTCGCTGGTCGAGGGCATGGCCCGGCGCAGGTGACCGTAGCGCCGCACCCCCTCCTTCAAATGCGCGAGGATCACCGGTTTCCACTTCCCACCGATCAGGTCGACAGTGACCTCGACCGGGCAGTAATACCGCCGCTGCGACATCGCGCTCACCTACTTACCGAAAAGTGCGCTCTTGTAACACTGTAATCGCGGGACTTGCATGGATCTCATGAAAGTTATCGCCTTCGACCGCTTCAAACCCGGGGTCACGCTCGAGACCATCACACCGTATCTGCCCGAGGAGGTCGCGAATGTGTGGCGCCTCTGGAAGGCCGGAATCGTCCGGGAGAACTACGCCCGTGCGGACGAATCGGGTGTGGTGATCGTCTTCGAGGTGGACAGTGTCGCGGAGGCCCGGCGATATGTGGACGATTTCCCGTTGTCCAAGAAGGGCTTTCTGGAATGGACCTACGTTCCGGTGACCGCCCCACTCCCGCTCGAGGCGCTCATGGACGCGTCGGTCGACACGGCCGAACCCTACGATCGGACCAGGTGAGCAGTATATGCGGCATGCATTCGGACTCGACATCGCCCTGACCGTGGCGGACGCGTGCGATCCGGCTCGGACCGCGGTGCTGATCTACGACATGCAGGTCGGCATCGTCGGTCAGATCGCCGCCGGGCAGCAGATCGTCGATGCCTGCGTCCGGCTTCGTGATATGGCTCGAGCCAACGGTTTTCGCGTGTTCTACACCCGGCACATGTCACTGCCGCCGGCCGCGGCCGGGGTGGCGCAGCTGCGGACGGCCATGGCGTGGCAGCGCGTGGACGATCCGAGCCGGGTGCGGTCGATGTTCCCGCAGGGCTCACCGCAGTATCACCTGGTTCCGGAGCTGACCCCCGGCCCGGACGAGGTAGTTTTCGACAAGATCACCATGTCGGCCTTCGCGGGCACACCCCTGGATATCGCCCTGCGTGACCTGCGCATCGATACCGTCGTGATCGCGGGGATCGCCCTCGAGGTCGGTATCGAGCCGACGGTGCGGCATGCCATCGATCTGGGTTATCTGCCGATCACGGTGACCGACGCCTGTGGCGCCGGACATGGCGATGCCGCCGAACGGTCATATGCCGCAATGGCTTTCGCCGGCGGATCGCTGACCACCGACCTGGCCACCCTCGAGACGGAGATCGCCGCGCGGCGTTAGCGGGTGTAAGGCTCAGGATTCCTCGCGCGGCGCCACGATCCGGCGCGCGGCGTCACGCACCCAGTTGCGCAGCTCCGCCGGATCGTCGGGGCCGCCGACGACGAACCGCCGGGATTGCGGGAGCGCCTGCTGATAGTTGATCAGCCCGGTCAGCAGGGTGAGCAGATAGCCGGGCGGCATATCGTCGCGCAGCAGTCCCCGCCGTTGTGCGGCCTCGACCTTCTCGATCTTGTCCCGGTAGCGGCGCGCGCGGGCCTCGCCGGCGGTCACTCGGTCCGGCGCGAGTTCCAACGCCTCCCACATCTGCAACCGGAGGAATTCCGGATGTTCGCGGTGGTAGGCGATATGGGCGTCCACCCAGGCATCGATATCGTCGATATCGGTCGAGACCGCCGCGGCCACATCGAGCATCGCCTTCTCCAGCACCTGTTCGAACAGGTGTTGTTTGTCGCCGAAGTAGGCGTAGATCAGCTGCTTGTTGGCCTTGGCGCTGCGGGCGATGCGATCCACGCGGGCACCGGCGATCCCGTGGGCGGCGAACTCCTCGGTCGCCGCCTCGAAGATGCGGGCCTTGGTGGCCTCGGGATCGCGCGGGGGCATGCCATCGATGCTAACCAACCAATTGGTTGACACGACGTCGCGGGCGCTGGAATAGTTCTAACCAACCGGTTAGTTACATCCCGTGCGGAGACCGATCCGCATCCCGCGGCGCAGCGCGGCGCCGTCGATACTCTCGACCGATTCCGGGGAGTCCGATATGCCCACCCTCGAAACACCCACCGCCCCACCACTTCTGCGTACGCCGCCGGCCGAGCCCGTGCCCTACCCGGCGCGCTGGCGGGTGCTGCCGGTGGTGCTGAGTGCCATGTTCATGGCGATGTTCGACTGGTTCGTCGTCAATGTCGCCGCCTCCTCGCTACAACACGATCTGAACGCCGGCGAAGCGGCGCTGGAACTGATCGTCGGCGGCTACGGCTTCGCCTACGCCTCGGGCCTGATCACGGGCGGCCGGCTCGGCGACCTGTTCGGCCATCGGCGCCTGTTCGTCGTCGGCATGCTGGCCTTCACGGTGGCGTCGCTGCTCTGCGGCCTCGCACCGAATGCTTGGGCGCTGGTCGGCGCGCGCGTCCTGCAGGGCGGCACCGCGGCGCTGATGGTGCCGCAGATGCTGGCACTGATCAACACCCTGTTCCCGCCGCTCGAACGGCCCCGGGCGATGGCCGCGTTCGGCGCCACCATCGGCCTCGGCGCGGTCGCGGGCCAGGTGCTCGGCGGCGTCCTGCTCGACGCCGATCTGTTCGGCTGGGGCTGGCGGACCATTTTCTACATCAACGTGCCGATCGGACTGGTCGCGGCCGCCCTGGCCGCACGCTGGCTGCCCCGCACCGGCAGCACTCGCCGGGCGCGGCTGGATCCCGTTGGCGCCGTGGGCATTTCCGCGGCACTGGCACTGCTGCTGATTCCGATCACACTGGGCCGGCCGGAGGGCTGGCCGCTGTGGACCTGGGTGTCGATGGCGGCCGCGGCGCCGGTACTGCTGGCGACCCTGCGTTACGAGAACCGGCTGGCACGCCGCGGCGGGGAACCGGTCCTCGACACCGCCATGGTTCGCGAACGCGGCTTCAGCCTCGGCCTCGTGATCGCGGGCGGCTATCTGACCTTCTTCGCCGGATTCATGCTCTGCCTGACGCTGATGCTGCAGGGCGGCCTCGGATTGTCGCCGCTGCGTGCGGGTTCGGCGTTCGCGCCGCTGGGACTCTGCTTCGCGGGCAGTTCGCTGTTCCTGGCACCGCGGGTCGCCAACCGGTTCGGCAACCGGGTCATGGTGATCGGAACCTGCACCAGCCTGACCGGCCTGGGAATCACTCTGGCGGTGCTGGCCGGCATGGGCACGCAGGTGAGCGCCCTCGCGTTGATTCCGGGCATGATGGTCGTCGGCCTCGGCAACGGGATGACCATCCCGTCGGTGGTCTCGGCCGTGCTGTCCTCGGGCATCCCCGCACCGCAGGCCGGGATGGCGGCCGGCGTGCTCACCACCGCGCAGCAGTTCGGAAACGCCATCGGCGCAACCGTTCTCGGCGTCATCTTCTTCTCGGCGCTGGGCGCGGCGCACAGCACCGGCAGCTATGTGACCGCCATGGAGATGGCCGCGGTAGCCGGGATCGCGGTCCTCGCCGTGGTGCTCGCCGCCGCGCTGGCGCTACCGCGGCACACCCGCTGATGCGCTCGATGCCCCTGGCTACCCGGCCGGGGGCATCGCCGTGCCGGTTACAGGTACAGGCCGGTGCCGTGTTCGGGGCGTTCGCTCGCCACCGCGTGCAGATCGCGCTCGCGCAGCACCAGGTAGGCCTGACCCTGCACCTCCACCTCGAACTGGTCCTCGGCGCTGAACAGCACACGGTCGCCGACGCCCACGCTGCGCACATGCGAACCCACCCCGCTGACCTCACCCCAGGTCAGCCGCTTCGCCACCTGCGCGGTGGCGGGAATCAGAATGCCGCCGCTGCTGCGTCGTTCGCCCTCCTCCTGGGAGACGCGAACCATGATCCGGTCGTGGAGCATCTGGATCTCTAGCTTGGCATCGGACACCGCGGCAGTGTACTGCGCACGGATCCCGCGCGAGCACGTAGGTTCGGGGTGTGGACATCGCAACACTCGCAGACCGGCTTCCCGACGGCACGGTCGTCACCGATCCCGACATCCTCGCCGGGTACCGCCACGACCGCGCGCTCGATCCACAGGCCGGAATGCCAGCGGCACTGGTCCGGCCGCTGACCACCGAACAGGTCGCGACCGTGGTCGGCTGGGCGCACGAACATCGGGTCCCGCTGGTGCCGCGCGGCGCCGGAACCGGACTGTCCGGCGGCGCGACCGCGCAGGACGGCGCCCTGCTGGTGAGTACCGAGCGCATGCGGGAGATCACGGTCGATCCGGTCACCCGGACCGCCGTCACCCAGCCCGGACTGCTGAACGCCGAGGTCAAACGGGCGGCGGCCGAACACGGACTGTGGTATCCGCCGGATCCGTCATCGTTCGAGATCTGCTCGATCGGCGGCAACGCGGCCACCAACGCCGGCGGGCTGTGCTGCGTGAAATACGGCGTCACCACCGACTACATCCTGGGTATGGAGGTGGTGCTCGCCGACGGCACGGTGGTGCGGCTGGGCGGGCCGCGACTCAAGGATTCCGCCGGGCTGTCGCTGACCAAACTGTTCGTCGGCAGCGAGGGCACCCTCGGCATCATCACCGAGCTGACGCTGCGGTTGCTGCCCGCGCAGCCGCAGCAGAGCACCGTGGTCGCCACGTTTTCCACCCTCACCGCGGCTACCGCGGCGATCGAGGCGATCGCGGCCCGGCTGCGTCCCTCGATGCTGGAATTCATGGACTCGGTGGCGATCAACGCCGTCGAGGACGAGATGCGGATGGGACTCGATCGCGAGGCCGCAGCCATGCTGGTGGCCCGCTCGGACGCTCCCGGCGAATACCGGGCCCGGGAGGCCGCGATCATCGCCGAGGCCTGCGAAAGCGCCGGAGCCGCCGAGGTTTTCCGGACCGAGGACCCCGAGGAGGGCGAAGCGTTCTGCGCCGCACGGCGATTCGCCATCCCCGCGGTGGAACGCAAGGGTCCGCTCCTGCTCGAGGACGTCGGCGTGCCGCTACCGCGCCTGGGCGAGCTGGTCACGGGTATCGCCGAGATCGCCGCGCGGCGGGAGGTGCTGATCTCGGTGATCGCGCACGCCGGTGACGGCAACACCCACCCGCTGATCGTCTACAACCCCGCCGATGCGGACGAGACCGCACGCGCGCATCAGGCCTTCGGCGAGATCATGGACCTGGCCATCGCGCTGGGCGGCACGATCACCGGCGAACACGGCGTCGGCCGGTTGAAGAAGGCGTGGCTACCGGATCAGGTCGGTCCGGAGGTGATGGATCTGACCCGGCGCATCAAGGAAGCCCTGGATCCGCACGGCATCCTCAATCCGGGCGCGGTGCTCTGAACTCGGACCGGCCGGAAAAATCTCGCAAATCGGACAGTCGCCGGCTAGGCTGCGAAATGTCGGACGAGCTGAATCGAGTCTGCGGCAGCTGACCCGCGCGCGGAACAAATCGTGGCGACGACGGAGTTCTACCTGATATGACGACCAGGCTCGAGCACAATACGGCCGCCGGCCGCTACGAGATCTACATCGACGACACTCTCGCCGGCTACGCGGATTACGCCGAGAACAGCGTGGGCGACAAGCCGATTCGCGATCTCAACCACACCCTCACCTTCCCGGAGTTCCGCGGGCGCGGGGTGGCGGCGCAACTGGTGGAATACGCGCTCACCGACTGCCGCGACAACGGCTTCGCCGTCGTGCCGACCTGCTGGTACGTGGAGCAGTACATCGGCGACCATCGCGAATACGCCGATCTGGTCGCCTAGCGGTCCTCCTGCGGCGCCGCGGTCTCCGCGTCAGATGCGGCGCCGCCAGACCAGGAACTGGCGGTCGCCGACCGTCCCCATCGCCTCGATCACGGCGGCGTTGTCGAAGCCCGGTAGTTTCTGCAGGCGGGCCAGGAACTCGGTGTCGGCAGCGGAATGCGGGACCACACAACCGTTCCCGCGCACACCGATCAGTACGAAGAACACGTCGTCGGCGAAGGGACCGTCGGCGGTGGTGATGATGCGCACCTCGGTCAGCTCCAGCCAGGTGACCTCTTCGATTCGCCCGTTGTCCAGGGTGCGGCGGACGAACCTGTCGGTGATCTCCACGCCTGCCATGCATCAATAGTGCGCTGCGAAAGCCGTTGGGACAATTCCGAATTCGCCCGATTGCGATTGAACGAACATTTGAAATTGCATCTGAAAGTACTTCGCAGAGATTTTCGTGGCACTACCGTTCTACCAGCGAAAATTGCCGGTAATTCACTGAATTCGGCGCTTCGATACCGTAACGCGTCCTGACAACTCACCGTGCGCGACGCGCCACGAGGCAGTGCCGCTTCGGTTCGATGTCACAAGCGAACGCGGGCGGCGCCGAGTCGTTCCCCGGCGCCGCGCGCGTCGTCGATCGGGTCTGCGATCAGCGCAGCAGCTGGCGCGACATGACCAGACGCTGAATCTGGTTGGTGCCCTCGTAGATCTGGGTGATCTTGGCATCGCGCATCATCCGCTCCACCGGGAAATCGGTGGTGTAGCCGGCGCCGCCGAACAGCTGCACGGCGTTGGTGGTGACCTCCATCGCCACATCGGAGGCGAAGCACTTGGAGGCGGCGGAGATGAAGCCCAGGTTCTTCTCACCACGCTCGGCGCGTGCGGCGGAGGTGTAGACCATCAGGCGCGCGGCCTCGACCTTCATCGCCATATCGGCGAGCATGAACTGGGTGTTCTGGAAATCGGCGATGGCCTTGCCGAACTGCTTGCGGTCCTTGGTGTAGGCGATCGCGGCGTCCAGCGCACCCTGGGCCAGGCCGACGGCCTGCGCGCCGATGGTGGGCCGGGTGTGGTCGAGGGTCTGCAGCGCGGTCTTGAAACCGGTGCCCTCGGCGCCGATGATCCGGTCACCCGGGATGCGGCAGTTCTCGAAGTACAGCTCGGCGGTCGGCGAACCCTTGATGCCCAGCTTGTGCTCGAGCGGGCCGACCACGAAACCCTCGTCGTCCTTGTGGACCATGAACGCGGAGATGCCGTTGGCGCCCTTCTCCGGATCGGTCACCGCCATGACGGTGTACCAGGTGGACTGACCGCCGTTGGTGATCCAGCACTTGGAGCCGTTGATCACCCAGTCGTCACCGTCGCGCTTGGCGCGGGTGCGCATGGAGGCGGCGTCCGAACCGGCCTCGCGCTCGGACAGGCAGTAGGAGGCCATCTTGCCCTCGACGAGGTCGGGCAGCACCTTCTGCTTCAGCTCCTCCGAACCCTGCAGGATCAGGCCCATCGTGCCGAGCTTGTTCACCGCCGGGATCAGCGAGGACGAACCACAGACGCGGGCGACCTCCTCGATGACGATGCAGGTGGCGACCGAGTCGGCGCCCTGGCCGCCGTAGGCCTCGGGGACGTGGACCGCGTTGAAGCCCGCGGCGTTCAGCGCGTCCAGGGCCTCCTGCGGGAACCGGGCGTTGCCGTCGACATCCTTGGCGTGCGGGGCGATCTCCTTCTCGGCCAGGCCGCGAATCGCCGCGCGCAACTCGTCGTGGATGTCGTCCAACTTGAACAGTTCGAAATCGGGGTTGCCCGCCATGGGTTCACTCCTGGTCGTGGGGTTTCGATTCGCCTGGTCCGCGAATCCCGGCACTACACTGGCGCACCTCGGCACTCAGTGCCAGTCGGGTTCGACTATACGCCGTCCGAGGGCGACGACGTGAGGGGATAGCCGGAATCCGGCGTGGCACTCAGTGCCAAATCCTGGATTCGGTGCCCGAATCACAGATTATCGAGGCGGTCGGCCAGGAGGTCGGCGACCTGCCGTGCGGGCATCTCGCGCGGGAAGACCGCGACCACCATCTCACCCGGCTCCGGGGCCGCACCGGGGGGCGCGATCGCCCGGACCGCCGCGCGCAGATCGGCCGCGCTCGCCTCGGACCGACCCCGCACCATGCGGCGCAGCAGATAGTTGTGGGTGGCGGTGACGGCCGCACTGAACTGGATCAGCGCGAGATCGGGCACCTCCGGCAGCCGATCGCGCAGATAGTCGGTGAACAGCCGTTCGTACCGGAAGACGGTCACGATCTCACGGTCGCGCAGTGCCGAGGCCTGCCGGACCACCCGGTACCGGCGCGCGGCCAGTTCCCTGGTCTCGGTGAACCGCTCGAAGATCCCGACCACCGCCTCCCGCACCGCATCCCACGGATCCCCCTGCGCCGCGGCCAGATACGCCTTCGCCCGGGCGAGCTGCTCCTCGTGGTCGGCGAAGACCACATCCTCCTTCGACCGGAACTGCCGAAAGAACGTCCGCCGCGAAATCCCCGCCGCCTCCGCGATCTCGTCCACCGTCGTCGCCTCGTACCCCTGCTCGGCAAACAGCCGCAACGCATGATCGACCACAGCCAGCCGAAACTCCGCGGCGTCGGCAGCACGAACGGGGGTCGAATTGTCGCTGGGCACGTCTAAACGGTAGCGAGATGCCACGGCGACCCCCCAGTGAACCGGTGACCGTTTCGAATATTGCGAATATTGCGTATAGTTCGAACAGGAAGGAGTGGTGACCACGATGGGGATGCAGACAGCCAAACGGACGGAACCCGGCGCCATCGATCCGGAGGTAGCCGCGCGCGCCATGCGTCGGATCAAGGACTACCTCATGCGCCACCCGGACGAACAAACCATCGTCGCTTCCGGTGAGACCGGCCGCGACGCTTTGATACTCCCGCGCGAGGCCGTGAGTCTGCTGGCGTTCATCCTCGCCCAGGCAGCAGAAGGCCGGGGGGTGTCCGTCGTTCCTTCCAATGCGGAACTGACCACACAGCAGGCAGCCGACATGCTGAACGTGTCGCGGCCGTATCTGGTCAACCTCCTCGAATCCGGCGAGATTCCGTTCCGCCTCGTCGGTCGCCACCGCCGAGTCCGGTTCGACGACCTGAAGGCATACCAGCAACGCACCGAAGTCCTCAGCAGGTCCGCAGCCGACGAGCTCGGCGCCCTCGGGCAGGAATTGGGCATCTGACGTGGCATTCGTAGTGCTCTACGACGCCAACGTTCTCTACGGAAATACACTGCGGGACATGATGGTCCGGCTCGCGCGGTCGGGCATAGTGCAGGCGAAATGGTCGGCCCGCATTCTCGACGAAACCTTCGACAACCTGTCCGCCAAACGGCCCGACATCGCACCCGACAAGTTCGTGCGGCTTCGACAGCTGCTCATCAGGGCTGTACCCGACTGCCTGGTCGAGGGCTACGAACCGCTCATCGAGGGCCTGAAACTACCCGACATGGACGACCGCCACGTGCTCGCCGCGGCGACCAAGGCCGGTGTGCGAGTCATCGTCACCGCCAACCTCGACGACTTCCCGAACGAGTACCTCGCACAGTGGCACATCGAGGCGAAAAGCCCCGACGAGTTCATTCTCGACCAGATGTCGCTGGACGATCGCATCGTCTGGGCGTGCACACAGTCGATTGCCGATTCACGGAACAATCCTCCGGAGACCGTCGAAGATGTCCTCGACGCAGTCGAACGCGCGGGCCTCATCGAATCGATCGCCGCCCTGCGTGCGGGTCGGGCCGTGGAATGAATCGGTCCTAACCCAGCAAGCGGGTGCGCAGGGCTTCGTCCTTGTCGAGGACCAGTTTTTCCAGGTCGGCCTGGAACTGTTCCATGCGGGTGCGCAGGTGGGGGTCGGTGGCGGCGAGGATGCGGACGGCGAGCAGGCCCGCGTTGCGGGCGCCGCCGATGGAGACCGTGGCGACGGGGACGCCGGCGGGCATCTGCACGATCGACAGCAGGGAGTCCATGCCGTCGAGGTATTTCAGCGGCACCGGAACGCCGATCACCGGCAGCGGGGTGGCCGAGGCGACCATGCCGGGCAGGTGGGCGGCGCCACCGGCACCGGCGATGATCACCTTGACGCCGCGACCGGCGGCCTCGCGGGCGTAGTCGAGCATGCGCTGCGGCGTGCGATGCGCCGAGACGACACCGACCTCGAAGCGAATCCCGAACTCCGCCAACGCTTCCGCGGCGGCTTCCATCGTGGGCCAGTCGGAATCGCTGCCCATGATCAGGCCGACCTGTGCTCCGTCACTCATGGGGATCCCATCCATCGGTCCACACCGCGTGCGACATCCAGTGCGCCGCCCGTTCGGCCTTCTCCCGCACCTCGGCCACGTCGTCACCGAGGATGTTCACATGCCCGATCTTGCGCTTCGGGCGTTCGCCCTTGCCGTAGAGATGCACCCTCGCCTCCGGCATCCGCGCGAACAGGTGGTGCAGCCGCTCGTCCATCGACATCGCCGGCGCCTCGGCCGCGCCGAGGATGTTCGCCATCACCGTCACCGGCGCCAGCGGCGTGGTGGCACCGAGCGGATAGTCGAGAACCGCGCGCAGATGCTGTTCGAACTGCCCGGTGACGGCACCGTCCATCCCCCAGTGCCCGGAATTGTGCGGGCGCATGGCCAGTTCGTTGACCAGCAGTTCACCGGCGTGGGTTTCGAACAGCTCGACGGCCATCGCACCGGTGACGCCGAGCTCGGCGGCCAGCCGCAGAGCCAGCGATTCGGCCTCGGTCGCGGCCTCGTCCGACAGCTGCGGCGCGGGCGCGATCACCACGGCACACTGGCCCTCGCGCTGCACGGTCTCCACCACCGGCCAGGCCGCGGCCTGCCCGAACGGCGAGCGCGCCACCATCGCGGAGAGCTCACGCTTCAGATCCACCCGCTGCTCGGCGAGCAAGATCACACCGTGCCCGAGCTGGTCTGTGACGATGCGCTCGGCCTCGGCGGCGTCGTCGATCATCCACACGCCGCGCCCGTCGTAGCCGCCGCGCACCGCCTTCAGCACGAACGGACCGTGTTCGGCGAGGAAACCGGTGGCATCCGCGACGTTCTCGACCGCGGTGAACGCCGGGACCGGCACGCCCATCTCGGCCAGTTTGCGCCGCATCGCGAGCTTGTCCTGGGCGTAGACCAGCGCGGCCGGCGGCGGCTGCACGTTCACGCCCTCGGCCACCAGCGCCAGCAGATGTTCGGTCGGCACATGTTCATGATCGAAGGTCATCGCGTGCGTACCGACGGCAACCTTGCGCAGGGCCGCCAGGTCGGTATGCGATCCGAGGACCAGCTCGGGGCTGACCTGGGCCGCCGGATCGTCGGGTCGCTCGGCCAGGACCCGCAGGCACTGCCCCAGCGCCACGGCGGCCTGATGCGTCATTCGCGCCAGCTGCCCGCCGCCGATCATCGCGACGGTCGGCATTCCACCACCTTCGAAACTGCGCGAAACCGGCATCGGTTCACCCTCGGCAACCTCTTGCACCCCGGTGGAGGGGTCCATCGATGGCCCACTACGCTCGCTCACAGCCCACCATGTTGTCATGCGCCCACACGCGGGGATGAGTGCGGGTTGATTGCCCAGCGCGGGACGGACGTAGACTCACCGGGTGCCATTTGTCGACGATGTGGTCAACATCCTCCCCAAAACACTACGGGACCTCGCTATTCGTCATCACGAGCTGATCAAGTTCGCGATTGTCGGAGCGACCACTTTCGTCATCGACAGCGGTATCTTCTACATCCTCAAATTGACGGTTCTCGAGTCGAAACCGATCACTGCCAAGATCATTTCCGGAGTAATCGCGGTCATCGCGTCCTACATCCTGAACCGGGAATGGTCGTTCAAGGGTCGCGGCGGTCGTGAGAAACACCACGAAGCCCTGTTGTTCTTCGTGGTCAGCGCCATCGGTGTGCTGCTGTCGAATCTCCCGCTGTGGGTTTCGCGGTATTTCTTCCATCTGCACGTTCCCGATGTCAGCTTGACCGTGGAGAACATCGCCGACTTCGTCAGCGCCTTCATCATCGGCAACATCCTGCAGATGGTGTTCCGATTCTGGGCGATGAAGCGCTGGGTGTTCCCCGACGAAATCGACGCACTGGTCGAAGAATTCGAAGAACTGTACGAGGAAGAGAAACCGCTCGGCTTCAGCTGAACCCACCGTTCAGCGGGGCTCCCCGATGACGCCGTTACCCGACCGCCCCGCGGTCGGCTTACCGAGGAATACCGCGAACAGCGCCGGACGCCGTCGCTGTAGTTCCAACCGGCCGCCATCGGCTTCGATCAGCGCGCGCGCCAGCGCCAGCCCCACCCCGGTCGATCCGGCGCCGGAGAAGCCGCGGTCGAAGATGTGCGGTGCCAGTTCGTCGCTGACCCCCTCGCCCTCGTCGGCCACCTCGACCGCCACCAGCGGTTCGCGGTCGGGCCCGCCGTAGACGGTGCGCACCGACACCGAGCAGTCTCCGCCGCCGTGCACCAGCGCGTTGTCGACCAGTACGGCCACCGCCTCGCGCAACCGCGGTCCGGTCACCGGCGCGCGCAGGGCCGGATCGCCGGACAGCACGAGTTTGCGGCCGGCCTCGGCGAAGGGATGCCGCCATTCGGCGACAACCCCGCGCAATTCCGCGACCACCGGGACCGGTTCGTGATCGGCGGCGTCCTGGTCGCGGGAATCGCGAACCAACTCGTCGATCGCCTCGGTGAGCCGATCGACCTGCGCCATCGCCTCCTCCGATTCCTGGACGACCGCCGGGTCCGGATGCGCCGACAATTCGTCGAGGCGCAGCCGCACCGCCGTCAAGCGGCTGCGCAACTGATGGGACACGTCGGCGACCAGCGCGTGCTCGCGCTGCAGCCGGCCCGCGATCTCGACCGTGGCCGAATCGAGCACATCCGAGACCCGGTCGAGTTCGGTGATGCCGTGCCGGCGCGGGTCCGGCCGGAAATCGCCCTTCGCCAACCGCGCGGCACGGGCGGCCACATCCCGCAGCGGATCGGCGACCCGCCGCGCGGTCACCACCGCCACCGCGGCGCCCGCGGCCAGCGAGGCCAGCGCCACCAACGCCACCGCGCCCACCGCTTGCCGCTGCATCGAATGCATGGGGGCGGCCGGCACCTCGAGTCGCAGCGAGCCCGACGTGCCCATCGACAGCGATTCCACCACCGGGTTGTCGACCTCCGGCGCCCCGGCGTCCACGCGCAGCGCGGCGTCCTCGGGAGTCGGATAGATGATTGTGAGACGTCCGCCGGACGGAATCAGCGGCCGCACCGAGCGCAGGTCGAGCACGCCGTGGACCAACCCGTCCTCACGCTCCTGGCCGACGATCTCCACCGACATGCGATCCAGGCGGGCCCGCAGATCGCTGCGGGTGATATCGGCCACCCACTGCCAGGCGGTGAACGCCAGGGGGATACCCAGCACCACGGTGGTGAGGGTCAGGGCCGCCAGCATGGACAGCAGAATTCGGCGCCGCATCGGCGATCAATCGGTGTTGAAGCGGAAACCGACACCGCGCACGGTGACGATGCGCCGCTCCGCGACCGGGCCCTCGTCGCCGATCTTGCGGCGCAGCCAGGACATGTGCATGTCGAGGGTTTTGGAGCCGCGCAGATCGGCATCGCCCCACACCTCGCGCAGAATCGTCTCGCGCGGCACGACCTGCCCGGCCCGGTCGATGAGCACCTTGAGCAGTTCGTACTCCTTGTTGGCCAGATTCACTTCGTGGCCGTTGACCAGCACCCGACGTGCGGCGGGTTCGAGCCGCACTCCGCCGATCTCCACCGCCTCGTCGCCGATGCCACTGCGCCGCAACAGGGCTCGCACGCGGGCCAGTAGTTCGGCGAGACGGAACGGTTTACCGACATAGTCGTCGGCGCCGGCGTCCAGACCCACCACGAAATCGACCTCGTCGGTGCGGGCGGTCAGCATCAGCACCGCGAGATCGGCGCCGCGGGCACGGACCTGGCGGCACACCTCCAGGCCGTCCATACCGGGCAGCCCTAGATCGAGGATGAGCAGATCGTGTTCACCCTCCAGCGCCCGGCGCAGCACGGCGGGGCCGAAGCTCTCGACGGTTACCGAATAGCCTTCGCGCCCCAGCGCTCGCGACAGCGGAGCGGCGATGGCCTCATCGTCCTCGGCCAGCAGTACGGCGGTCACAGCACAAGATTACTGGCGAACCGGGCCGATCGGGCGTGCGCCACCGAACCGCGGCCCGCCGCTACCGACGGCCGCCGTAGCGAGGGTCCTGATACTGCTCGTGGCCCGGATCGCCGTGCGGGTTGTCGAAGACCTGGTGGTACAGCAACGAATGCACCTTCTGCACGTTCGGAATGTCGTCGTACTCCAACGGATCACCCGAGGCGGCGTCGATGATCAGGGTGCCCGTGCCGAGCAACCGGTCCGACAACCCGTGGCGGAACTGCACACTGGAGATGCGGTTCATCGGAATGTCGATGCCGGTGTGGGTGAGCACGCCCTCGCGCACCAGCACCCGCCGGTCGGTGATGATGAAATGCGTTGACTTCCAACGGATCACCTGCGACAGGCAACGCCACACGACCAGCAGCGCCCACACCACGACGATCGCGATGAGAACGGCGTTGCGCGTGGTGCCCTCGGTGTTGCGCCAGGCCAGCCCGCTCAGGAATCCGGCCAGCGCCGTGGCGAGGATGAAGGTGAGCGCCGGCAAGAACAACATCTTCCAATGCGGATGACGGTGCAGTAGCAGCTGCTCGTCCGGCGCGAGCAGCTCCTCCGGATAACTCATATGCGAACCCTACCCCCTGATTCGGCCCGCTATGCCGGGCGAAGATGAGTGACGTCGCCCGCCGAAACCGAACGATCGCCGATGATCAGGCGGCCGTAGGTGTCGATATCGGTGGCCACGCCGGTGATGACCTCGCCGCCGGGCAGTTCCGCCCGCACGTCGGCGCCGAGGGTGGCGCACCGGGCACGGTAGGCGTCGGCCAGCGCCGTGACATTCCAGTTCTCGGTCCGCCATTCGGTGAAGTGGCGGGCGAAGGCGCGCAGCAGGGCGAGGACCAATTCGTTGCGATCGGCGTTCTCCGCACCGGCCAGGGTGAGCGAAACGGCATGCGGCACAGGCAGTTCGTCCTCGGCGAGGCTCACATTGAGCCCGACGCCGACCACGACCGTCGGCGCGCCCGCCCCGGAGGCGACCTCGGCCAGGATGCCGGCCACCTTGCGGCCGCCGATCAGAACGTCGTTGGGCCACTTGAGATTTGCGTCCAGTCCGGTGGTTTCGCGGACCGCGTCGACGACGGCGACACCGGTCAGCAGCGGCAACCAGCCGAGGACGGCCGGCTCGATACCGCCGAGCCGCACCAGAATCGACATCGCGATCTGCGCGCGCGGCGGACTCACCCACGACCGTTCGTGGCGGCCGCGACCGCGGTCCTGATATTCGGCGACCAGCACCCTCCGATCGGAGGACGGATCGCCCGCCACGCCGATCAGATCCGCATTGGTCGAACCGGTCGACTCCACCACATCGATGTGGGAGAAGAACGACAGGTCGGGCTGTTCGGCGACGGCATGTCGCAGGATATCGGCGTCCAACGGTGGCCTCTGCACGCCTCGCAGGCTACTCCTGCCTGCTCGGACGGTCGTTGTGCCGCTCCCGTCGGACGGTTCGCCCGGGGGGCGGGACCAAGATGCGAGCACCGCCATGTGAGCGACACCCGCCTCCCGGTTCCTCTCATCGGGCCAGGTCGTACTCCGGCAGATGGATCGAGCGCACCGGTCCGCCGGCGCCTGCTCCGCCATATGCCATGACGGCGTCGGAGGCCCATTCGCCGAGCTCTTCCGGCGCCTGCTCGTCCGGCCGCTCGGCCCGGACCTCCGGATCCACGACGGTCGGCTCCGGCTCCCCGGCCGACCGGGTCCACGCTGTCGCGGTGGCCCGTTCCGCGACCGATTTACTCCACTCCCACATCGCGCACCTCCCCAGTGCTTGATTTCGGAGTCTTCACGGTACGGGTACGGAACCCCGACAATCCACCGATTTAACCGGCGACCCCGGCCGCTCGACGCGAAAAGGGCTGCGGCACAGAGCGTTCGGCGCGCCTTACAGAGGTTGCAGGCCCAGGGCCCCGGCGACGAATCGGCTCACCGCGGTCAGGCCGGACTGCAGCGCGGAATCGTAGCCCTCGCGCGCCCAGCCCGAAATCTCCGCGGTGCCATCGGGTTGCGGCGTCACCACGATCTCGGCGACCAGTTCCGCGGTGGTCGGCTCGCACACCGCCCACGAATATCCGGTCTGTTCCGCCCATTCGCGGGCACGGCGTTCGACATAGCCGGGATCGGTGATGCCGCCGTCGGCCAGAGCCGGGCGGTCGTCGATGCGGTCGTCGGCACGCAGCGCACGCAGATACCAACTGCCGGCGTTGATTTCGATCGGTTCCATCAGAACCTCCGGCGACGGTCGCGGCGACGGCGGCGGCGGTCGAGCAGGCGGTGGTCGTCGCCGTCGAGCAACCGGCGATCGTGGCCGCGCTGCTGGAGGCCGCCGGTGATGATGCCGGCCGCGGGGATCAGCAGGAACCAGAGCCAAGTATGGGTGGTGAAGAACAGCACCAGCGCGATGATCACCACCAGGCCCATCATCGAACCGGCGAACTCGCGCCGCCCACCCGGCTGCGCGGCGGCCGGTTCCGGCGGTTCCGGCGGCTCCGGCACGACGGCCGGGAGGTCGCTGAACACCGGCGCCAGATCACCTCGCGTCACCGCCGCGGCGATGAGGCCGCTGCGCTCGTCGAACTCGGCGACCGACAACCGCCCGGCGGCGAAGTGCTCCGACAGGCGTTGCATCGCCTGCTCGCGCTCCGCGGTACCGATGCGGACGTCGGGAGAATCAGCCATGGCACGAGATTACCGCGCGGGGCGCCGGTGAGCGGGCCCGTCGTCGCGGCATTCCACCCGCGGTACCGCCGGTCGCACATCCGCACTATCGTCGGTCTCATGTTCCGCCAGCGCGGCATCGGCACCGCTGCCGCCCCGCTCGTCGCCGCGACGACCGGTCCAGCACCACAGCCGAGTACCGAGACGCGGCCGCAGACCAGCGACGCGAGGCTCGGGGCGCGGACGATACCGGCGAGCCGCCGTACCCCCGGCCCCTTCATCCGGCCCGGTAGGCACCTCGGGCGGATGCGATGACGGCGCGGGAGTTCGGGCGGTACCGCCTCGATCGACTGCTCGGCCGGGGTTCGGCCGGGGAGGTGTGGCTGGCGTACGACCCGGCGGATGCGCGGACCGTCGCGCTGAAGATCTTGTCCGGGAGCGCGGCCGAGGACGCGGATTACCGGCGGCGGTTCGAGCGCGAGGCCCGGATCGGAGCGCATCTGGACAATCCGCATATCGCACCGATCCATCGATTCGGCGAATACGCCGGGCGGCTGTACCTGGATATGGCCTACATCCCGGGTGTGGATCTGGCGCGGCTGGTGCGGTCGAGTGCGATGGCGGTGCCGGAGTCGATCGATCTGATCTCGCAGATCGCCGAGGCACTCGACGCCGCCCACGCGGCCGGGCTGGTGCACCGGGACGTGAAGCCCGCCAACATCATCGTGCATCCCGGCGGGTTCGCGTATCTCATCGACTTCGGGATCGCTCGCGCGGCGGGGCAAACCACCATCACCGCAACGGGTTTCACGGTCGGCACGCTCGCCTATATGGCGCCGGAACGGTTCACCGGGCACGGCGACTCCCGCTCGGACGTGTACTCACTGGCCTGCGTGCTGTACGAATGCCTCACCGCGCAAAGGCCGTTCGGTGATACCGACGCGGTCCGGCAGTTGCACGCCCATCTGCACGAGCCTCCGCCGCGCCCCTCCGCGGTCGCCGCTCACGTCCCCGTCGCGCTCGACGCCGTCGTCGCCCGCGGGATGGCGAAGCGGCCGGACGACCGCTACCGCACCGCGGGCGAGCTGGCGGCGGCGGCCCGGGCCGCGGCGGGAACGACCACCGTCGACCACCCACCGCCGGTCCTGCAATCCGAGCAGTCGCAGACGCCGCATCCAGTCGCGACACCGGAGGCGAGCGGGCAGCCCGGGCCCGCACCAGCGGCACGCGGGCAACTCGGTCCCTCGCCCCTGGCGGCCGCGCAACCCGCGACGACCAGACGATTCGACTCCGGACCGGCCCCCGTGCCCGGATTCGCGGGTGCCGCGGCCGGGCGGCCGCGCGGTGCGGCACGCCCGACTCGCTTCCTGCCGGGCCCGGGCACACCGGCCGATGCCCTCGCACCGCCCGCAGCCCTCGGACCATCCAGCCGGCCGCATCCCTTGTCCTCAGCGGCACAGCAGGTTTCACCCGCACCGCCACGCCGCTCGGCCCTCACCGTCGCCGCCGCGCTGATCGGCGCAGCCATCGTCGCCCTCGCGGTCGTCGCCGGGTGCACGGCCCTGCTGAGCAGCGGCTCCCGCACTCCCTCCGACCAGCAGTCGACCACCCCTCCGGAGGTCACCACCCCCGCACCGACCACCGCGGCCCCGACGACCCCGGAACCGGGATACACGACCGCGGTCATCCCACCGCGGCTGCTGCCCTTCCCCACCGGCGTGCTGCCGCCGCCCTTCCAAATCCCGCATGCCACAAGCTATTCCGAGAACAAGCACGACAAACCGACAGAGCCCGGCAAACAACACTCTCCGCACGCCGGTTAGGTCTCGTGTGCTTGCCGTCGGTTCTCTACCCAGAACGTGAAGAACCCCGCTCCGTTGTGGAGCGGGGTTCTTCACGAAATCGCTTGCTGCCTACTTGATTTCGGCGAGCACGGTGCCCTGGGTGATGGCGGCGCCGGCCTCGACGGCCAGACCGGTGACTACACCGGACTTGTGCGCGTTGACCGGGTTCTCCATCTTCATGGCCTCGAGCACGGCGATCAGGTCGCCGGCCTCGACCGACTGGCCCTCTTCGACGGCCACCTTGACCACGGTGCCCTGCATCGGCGCGGTGACGGCGTCACCGGAGGCGGCCGAGGCGCCCGCGCCGCCACGCTTGCGCGGCTTGGGCTTCTTGCGGATCACGCCCGCCCCGTTGCCCGCGGCGCCGGCCGCGCCCGCGCCCACGCTGAACTGGCCCGGCAGCGACACCTCGAGGCGACGGCCGCCGACCTCGACGACCACCGTCTGGCGCGCACCCTCGTCCTCGTCCTCGATGGGCCGGCCACCGGTGTAGGGCTCGATGGTGTTTTCCCACTCGTTCTCGATCCACTTGGTGTAGACGTCGAACTTGGTGCCGTCACCGACGAACGCCGGGTTGGTCACGATGTGGCGGTCGAAGGGCAGCACCGTCGCCAGGCCCTCGATCTCGTATTCGGCCAGCGCACGCGCGGCCCGCTCCAGCGCCTGGGTGCGGTTCTCGCCGGTGACGATCAGCTTGGCCAGCATCGAGTCGAACTGTCCGCCGATCACGCTGCCCGCGACCACGCCGGAATCGACGCGCACGCCGGGGCCGGACGGCTCCTTGTAGACGGTGACCGGGCCCGGTGCGGGCAGGAATCCGCGGCCGGCGTCCTCACCGTTGATGCGGAATTCGATCGAGTGGCCGCGCGGAGTCGGGTCCTCGGTGATGGTCAGCTCCTCGCCGTTGGCGATGCGGAACTGCCAGCGCACCAGGTCCAGACCCGAGGTCTCCTCGGTGACGGGGTGCTCGACCTGCAGGCGGGTGTTGACCTCGAGGAACGACACGGTCTCGCCCTGCACCAGGTACTCCACGGTGCCGGCGCCGTAGTAGCCGGCCTCCTTGCAGATCCGCTTGGCGGACTCGTGGATCTTGGCGCGGACCTCGTCGGACAGGAACGGCGCGGGCGCCTCCTCGACCAGCTTCTGGAACCGGCGCTGCAGCGAGCAGTCGCGAGTGCCGGCGACGATGACGTTGCCGTGCTTGTCGGCCAGCACCTGGGCCTCGACGTGGCGGGCCTTGTCCAGGTACTGCTCGACGAAGCACTCGCCACGGCCGAAGGCGGCGGTCGCCTCGCGGGTGGCGGAGTCGAACAGCTCGGGAATCTCCTCGATGGTGTGGGCGACCTTCATGCCGCGGCCACCACCACCGAAGGCGGCCTTGATGGCCACCGGGACGCCGTACTGCTCGGCGAACTCGACGACCTCGTTCGCGTCCTTCACCGGATCCTTGGTGCCCGCGGCCATCGGAGCCTGCGCGCGTTCGGCGATGTGGCGAGCGGTGACCTTGTCACCCAGATCGCGAATCGACTGCGGCGAGGGGCCGATCCAGATCAGCCCGGCGTCCAGGACGGCCTGGGCGAAATCCGCGTTCTCGGACAGGAAGCCGTAACCGGGGTGGATCGCGTCGGCGCCGGACTTGCGCGCCGCGTCGAGAATCTTGTCGAAGACCAGGTACGACTCGGCCGAGGTCTGCCCCCCGAGCGCGAATGCCTCATCGGCCAATTTGACGAATGGCGCGTCCGCGTCCGGTTCCGCGTACACGGCGACACTGGCGATACCGGCATCCTTGGCGGCCCGGATCACACGCACCGCGATCTCGCCCCGATTGGCGATCAGGACTTTCGTGATCTGCGCGCTGGCATGGCTGGGCACTGAGCCTCCTGTGCTTTGGACAACTTACGTCTCGGGTGAGTGTAGGCAGTGTGCCAACAGACTCCGAACAGGGATAGGGCTACCGAACAGTAGCCCGGACCCCCGTGACGTGAACAACACCCTAGACCGACTGTGCCGCCGCCGACACGGCGGCCGGAGCCGAACCCGGTTCACTTCCCTTGACGATCGGCGTGCGCACAGCGTTGCTCCACTCGGTCCAGGAGCCGTCGTAGTTACGCACATTCGCCACGCCCAGCAGCGAAGTCAGCACGAACCAGGTGTGTGCCGAATGTTCGCCGATGCGGCAGTAGACGATGGTGTCCTCGGCGCCGAGCAGCGGCGCGTAGATCTCCTCGAGCTCCGACCGGCTGCGGAATCGGCCGTCGCCGCCCACCGCCGCGGTCCACGGGATGTTGATCGCGGTCGGAATGTGCCCGGCGCGCAGTGACTGTTCCTCCGGGCGGTCCCGGATGCGGTCGTCGTCGCCCGTGTACTCCCCCACCGCGCGCACGTCGACCAGTCCGGCGCCCGTTCCGCCGTCGTTCAGGCAGGCGCGCACATCCTCGAGGAAGGCCCGGGCGCTGCGATCGTCGCGCTCGACGACCGGATACTCCCCCAGCCCGACGTCGGGCACCTCGAAGGTGGTGTCGCGAGCCTCGGAGATCCACGCGTCCCGGCCGCCGTCGAGCAGTCGCACATCCGGATGCCCGAACAGGCCGAAGACCCACGCGGTGGCGGCGGCGGTGCCGTTGGCCTTGTCGCCGTAGACGACGACCGTGTCCTCGCGAGCGATGCCCTTGGCACGCATGAGTTCGGCGAAACGGGCGCCGTCGATCACGTCGCGGGTGAGCGGATCGGTAAGCTCAGCGCGCCAATCGATCTTGACCGCCCCTGGCACATGGCCGATGTCATAGAGCAGGATGTCCTCGTTGGACTCGACGATCGCGAGGCCCGGCGTACCGATGTTTGCCGACAGCCACTCAGTGGTTACCAATCGTTGTGGATATGCATGAGAGCCGAAGGATGGATGAGAGTCCGGAGCGACGGGCACGGTGGAAGATCCTTCACGCGTGGTAGACGATGGGCGGCTGGGCAGTACCGATCGTAGGTGCGAACAATGTGCGCCGTCGGTTTCACATCACGAATCGGATGAAGCGCGATTAAGTCGCAGCTTCGTCCGATAAAGTCACATGGGAGGAGGGGTGAGCTATGTCCGATTCTTGGCCACGACGGCGCCTGCTTGCGATCCTACGCAGCGCCAGCGAGCCTCTCGATGCCCAGGAACTGGCGCGCATCACCGGACAGCACGTCACCACCGTCCGCTTTCATCTGGATGTTCTCACCCGGGAATCGCTGGTCCGCCAATTCCAGCAGCCGCCTCGCGGCCGCGGCCGCCCGCGCATCGGATACACGGCGGTGCAGCGATCGGTCGGTTATCAAGATCTCGCGCAGGTGCTGGCCGATCAGCTCGGCAGTGATCCCCGCCGGCGTTCCGAATTGGCCGTGACGGCGGGTCGCGCGTGGGGCGCCAAGGTCGAACAGCTCGAACAGCCCATCGCCTCGCTCGACGACGCGCGCGATGTCGCGGTCACGGTGAGCTCCGAATTGGGTTTCGCCCCGGAGCGCGATCCCGCCTCCGAAACCGGCGACCAGCTCAACATCCGCCTGACCGCCTGCCCGCTGCGCGAATTGGCGCGCACCCACTCCGAGGTGGTCTGCGGTGTGCATCAGGGCCTGATGCGCGAAGTCTTGGACCGCAACGGCGGACGCGATGCGGTCAACGTCCGGCTGCACCCGTTCGTGGGCCCGGAACTGTGCGTGATCCATCTGGAGGCACTGGCGAGCACGCTCCCGGATCCCGCCCACATCCCCGATCAGGCCGGGACCGGACCGCGACTACCGACGCCGTCAGCCAATCGCGTCGGCCCGCAGCTGCGCACGGAACCACAGTTGCGCAATTCCGACGCCCACGTCGCCCAGGAGGCGACGCAGCAGCGGTAGGCCGATTCCGATGACACTGGACGGGTCACCGTCGATGCGGTCGACGAACCAGCCGCCCATTCCGTCGAGGGTGAACGCACCGGCCACCCGCAGCGGCTCGCCGGTGGCGATATAGGCATCCAGCTCGGCCGGCCCGGGATCGGCGAAATGCACGGTGGTGGTGCTGCAGTCCTGGGCGTCGGCGACGATCGCGCCGTCGCGCACGCGCAGCACACAGTGGCCGGTGAGCAGATCGGCACTGCGCCCGGCCATCTCGGCCCAGCGGGCGCGGGCGACGTCCGGGGTATGGGGCTTGCCCTGCAGCACGCCGCCGACCAGCAGCATCGAGTCACAGCCGACGACCACGCAGTCGTCGACCAAGCGCGGGGCCCGCGCGGCCACTAGGCCATAGGAATCCGGGGCGGCCGGGCCCTCCACGGACGCGGCGGCGTCGGCGATCAACGCGGCGGCGACGGTGTGGGCCTTGGCTCGGGCGAGAGCGGTCACCACGCCCGCGGGTGGTGTGTCCGGCGGGAGCGCCGCGGCGACCGCGTCCTCGTCGACCTCGGATATTCGGACCACGGGATCCAGCCCGGCCGAACGCAACACCTGCAGTCGCGCCGGCGAGGCGGAGCCGAGAACGAATCCCGTCACGTCAGCCGCGGATGTGCGACAGATAGGGGAAGGCGTAGGGAGAGAACGGCGAGGTACCGCGGTGCATCATGGTGGGCCGGCCCCAGTTGTCCACCGGGCCCTGATCCTGCGGCGCCGCGTCGGCGTTCGCGCCCGCGGCGGCGAACACGGTGACCAGAGCGGCGAGTTCCTCGTCGGTGGGCGAACCCTTCAGAACGCGGATGACCGGCCCGTGGCCGACCTCGGCCTCGACGACAGCGGTGTCGGATGCGAGCCTGGTGTCGCCGTCACCGAATTCGTCGACCGCCAAATCCAATTCGGCAGCGCGCAATATCTCTTCGTCAGCCACAGCCGTCACAGCGCCAACTCCTCCTGTTCTGTGCCGGACCGAGAGGGCCCGGCGTTCACGGCGCGGGACGAACCCACGCCGCGAACGGTATTCGTGCGGCCCTCATCGAATGAGGGCCTTTTCCTACCATCTTCACCCGGATGCGGCAATCGTGCGCGGTACGAACTCGCCACTCTCCCGGAAAGTGTGCCTCCGCTACCGCACATATCGTCGGATCAGAGCGGAATGTTGCCGTGCTTCTTCGGCGGAAGAGTAACCATCTTTCGCTCGAGCAAGCGGAGCGCCGCGACGATCTGGCCGCGGGTGTGCGAGGGCGGAATCACCGCGTCGACGTAACCGCGCTCGGCCGCCACGTACGGGTTGACCAACGTGTCCTCGTACTCGTTCTGCAGCTCGAGGCGCAGGGCGTCGACATCGGCGCCCTCCGCGGCCGCTTGCTGCAGCTTCTTGCGGTAGACGAAGCCGACCGCGCCCGAAGCGCCCATGACGGCGATCTGGGCGGTGGGCCACGCCAGGTTCACATCGGCGCCCATGTGCTTGGAGCCCATCACGTCGTACGCGCCGCCGTAGGCCTTGCGAGTGATGACCGTGATTTTGCCCACAGTGGCCTCACCGTAGGCGTAGAGCAGCTTCGCCCCGCGGCGGATGATGCCGTTGTACTCCTGGCCCGTACCCGGCAGGAAGCCCGGAACGTCGACCAGCGTGATGATCGGAATGTTGAACGCGTCGCAGGTGCGCACGAACCGGGCGGCCTTCTCCGAGGCGTCGATGTCGAGGCAGCCGGCGAACTGGGTGGGCTGGTTGGCCACGAAACCCACGCTGCGGCCGTCGATGCGGGCGAAGCCGACGATGACGTTCATCGCGCGTTCGGCCTGCACCTCGAAGAACTCGTCGTCGTCGACCAGTCGCCGGATGACCTCGTGCATGTCGTAGGGCTGGTTCGGCGAATCCGGGATCAGGGTGTCGAGCTCGAGATCCTCCTCGGTCAGCGAATCCTCGATCGCGCCGGCGATCGGGTCGCTGGCCGGGAAGCGCGGGGCCTCGGCGCGGTTGTTGCTGGGCAGGTAGCTCAGCAGGTCCTTCACCCAGTCCAGCGCGTCCTGCTCGCCGGAGGCGACGTAGTGCGCGGTACCGGACTTCACCATATGGGTGTGGGCGCCGCCCAGCTCCTCCATGGTGACCTCTTCACCGGTGACGGTCTTGATGACGTCCGGGCCGGTGATGAACATCTGGCTGGACTGGTCGACCATCACGACGAAGTCGGTCAGCGCCGGGGAGTACACGTGCCCACCCGCCGCGGCGCCCATGATCAGCGAGATCTGCGGGATCACGCCGGAGGCCTGGATGTTGCGGTGGAAGATCTCGCCGTAGAGGCCGAGCGAGACCACGCCCTCCTGGATGCGAGCGCCGGCGCCGTCGTTGATGCCGATCAACGGGCGGCCGGTCTTGATCGCGAGGTCCATGACCTTGACGATCTTCTCGCCGTAGACCTCACCGAGGCTGCCGCCGAACACCGTCGAGTCCTGGCTGAAGATGCAGACGTCGCGGCCGTCGATGGTGCCGTAGCCGGTGACCACGCCGTCGCCGAGCGGACGGTTGTTCTCCAGGCCGAAGTTGACGCTGCGGTGCCGGGCGAGCGCGTCCATCTCCACGAACGAACCCTCGTCCAGCAGGGCCAGGATGCGCTCGCGCGCGGTCAGCTTGCCCTTGGCGTGGACCTTTTCGACCGCGCCCTCACCCATCGGGTGCTTGGCCTCTTCCAGCCGATTGCGCAGATCAGCCAGCTTCCCTGCGGTGGTGTGGATATCGGTGGCGCCCGCCGAACCCGGCGAAGGCTGACTCTGGACACTCGTCATGCCCCGGAGTGTAACCAGTGGCGCAGCCCGGCGGAATTCCAGTGGGGGCTACCGACCAGTACCCTTATTGGCTACCCGCCAGCAGAAAAGCGCTGGTGAAGTGCCACAACGACGGTCCGGACACGCTCGCGCGAGCCTGGGAATCGTCAGCGATCGGCCATGCCCGCGAGGACGCGATCCAGGGCATCCACCGCCCGCTCGAGTTCGTCGGCGGTGACCGTCAGCGGCGGCCGGAACCGGATACCGCGCTCACCGGTTCCGAGGAACAGTACCCGTTCGCGCTCGCGCAGTTCCGCGAGGACGGCATCGCGCAGTTCGGCGGAATCCAGTGTCACCGCGCACATCAGCCCGCGACCGCGCGGATCGGTGAGCCGCTCGTGCCGGTCGGCGAGCGCGCGCAGCCGGTCGAGCAGTAGCGCGCCGAGTTCCTTCGCGCGGGCGGCCAGGTCGTCGGATTCGATCACCTCGAGAATGCGGCGGGCCCGCACCATATCGGCGAGGTTGCCGCCCCAGGTGGAATTGAGCCGCGAGCTCACCGCGAACACGTTGTCGGGCACTTCGTCGACGCGCCCGCCGGCCATGATTCCGCAGACCTGCGTCTTCTTTCCGAAGGCGACCACATCCGGTCGCAGGCCCAACTGCTGGTAGGCCCAGGTCGACCCGGTCATCGCCACGCCGGTCTGCACCTCGTCGACGATGAACAGCGCGTCCTGCTCGTGGCACAGCTGCTGCATGCGCCGGAGAAATTCCGGTCGCATGTGCCGATCGCCGCCCTCGCCCTGAATCGGCTCGGCGATGAAACACGCGATGTCGTGCGGATTTTCGGCGAATGCGGCCCAGGCCTGCGCCAGCGCGCGCTGCTCGGCGACCTCGATGTCGATGCCGGGGCGCAGATAGGGGGTCTCGATGCGCGGCCAGTCGAAGGCCGGGAATCGTTCGGTCTTGATGGGGTCGGTATTGGTCAGCGACAGCGTGTAGCCGGAGCGGCCGTGGAAGGCGCCGGTCAGATGCAGCACCTTCGTGCCCAGTTCGGCCGGGCGGCCGTGCATCGCGTTGTGGCGGCTCTTCCAGTCGAAGGCGACCTTCAGCGCGTTCTCGACCGCTAGCGCACCGCCGTCGATGAAGAACAGATGCGGCAGCGCCGGATCGCCGAGGACCCGCGCGAAGGTGTCGACGAAGCGCGCCATCGCGACCGTATAGACATCAGAATTACTGGGCTTGTTCAGCGCCGCCCTGGTGAGTTCGGCGCGAAAGCGGGCGTTCGCCGCCAGCGCCGGATGGTTCATCCCCAACGCGGAGGAGGCGAAGAAGCCGAACATATCCAGATAGACGGTGCCGTCGCGGGCGTCGACCAGGTCGAGTCCCCGCGATCTGCGCAGGTCCAGCACCAGATCGAAACCGTCGGCGAGCATATGGGCGGACAGGATGTCGTGTACGCGCGAGGCGGTGACCGACGCCGGGTTCGTGACCTCCGCGTCGGCCGTTCCGGGGCGCTCCAGTTCGAGGGTCACACCCACAGGATACGAAAATATTTACGGTTTCACTACGAGCAAACGTATAAATTACGATCAGGTCTCACCTGTCATAGAATGTCTGCAGAATGATGGTGCTTCGGGTGCGGACATTGGCGGTGGCGCGGATCTCCTGCAGCAACTGTTCGAGATGCCGGGGCGAGGCCACCCGGACGAGCAGCATGTAGCTCTCCTCCCCCGCCACCGAATGGCATTCCTCGATGCCGGGGATGTGCTGGAGCAGGGCCGGAGCATCGTCGGGCTGCGAGGGATCGAGAGGAGTGATCGCGACGAATGCCGAGAGCAGTTGTCCCAGCGCCTCCGGGTCGACCTTCGCGGAATATCCGCGGATCACGCCGCGCGCCTCGAGCCGGCGCACTCGCGACTGCACCGCGGATACCGACAGACTGGCCTTCTCGGCGAGATTGGACAGCGTGGCCCGGCCGTCGGCCATCAATTCGCGGATCAGGAGCCGATCGATGTCGTCGAGAACAGGTTTCGCAGGTGCATCCGCCATCAGCGAAGGCTAACCCAGCAGGCGGTGGCCGGGGCCGGAAACGATCTCCCACCGGTGCGAAGCCCCCCCATCAACCGATTTCGGAAACGGAGCCGCAGATGACATCCGCACCCGTTCTGCCCACCACCGGCGAACTGCGCGATCGGGCCGCGCGCCTGCTGCTCGAACTCGGCGTCGACCCGGTCGATTCGGGCGACCTGCCGGCCCGCACACCGATCACCGGCGGTGAGCTGATGCGCGTCCCGGCCACCTCCGCATTCGACGTGACCTGTGCGATCGACAAGGCGCACAGCGCTTTTCAGGCGTGGCGATCCGTGCCCGCACCGCAGCGTGCCGCGGTGGTGCGGCGGCTGGGACGACTACTGGCCGACAATCTCGACGCGCTGGCCGAACTCGTCACCCTGGAGGCGGGCAAGATCGGCGCCGAGGCGCGCGGCGAGGTGCAGGAGATGATCGACGTCTGCGAATTCGCCGTCGGCCTGTCCCGCCAGCTGTACGGCCGCACCATGGCTTCCGAACGACCCGGGCATCGGCTCATGGAGACGTGGCATCCCCTCGGGGTGGTCGGGGTGATCTCGGCGTTCAACTTCCCGGTCGCGGTCTGGTCGTGGAATACCGCGATCGCCCTGGTCTGTGGCGACACTGTGGTGTGGAAACCCTCGCAGACGACGCCGCTGACCGCGCTGGCCTGCGATGCGCTGCTGCGGCGCGCGGCCCTCGACGTCGGCGCCGACCCGCGGATCCACCAGCTGATCCAGGGTGGCGCCGACGTCGGCACCCAGCTCGTCGACGACGAACGGGTGGCTCTGGTCAGCGCCACCGGATCGGTGCGGATGGGGCAGGCGGTGGCACCGCGGGTGGCGGCGCGTTTCGGCCGGTGCCTGCTCGAGCTCGGCGGTAACAACGCCGCGATCGTCACCCCGTCCGCGGACCTCGACCTCACCACGCGGGCCGTGGTGTTCGCCGCGGCGGGAACGGCCGGACAGCGGTGCACGACACTGCGGCGGGTCATCGCGCATGTGGATGTCGCTGGGCCGCTGCTTGATCGGATGAGCGCGGCGTATCGCCAACTGCCCGTGGGCAATCCGCTCGACGACTCGGTCTTGGTCGGGCCGCTGATCGACGGCCGCGCCCACACCGCGATGCGGGCGGCGATCGACCGTGCGCTCGCCGACGGGGGCGAATTGATCTGCGGCGGTGAGCGCGTCGAGGTCGGCGGCGACGATTCCTACTATGTACGTCCCGCGATCATCCGGATGCCCGCTCAGACCGCGATCGTGCGCGAGGAGACGTTCGCGCCGATTCTCTACGTGCTCACCTATCACGATCTGGATTCCGCGATCGCCCTGCACAACGCTGTGCCACAGGGGCTTTCGTCGGCCATCTTCACCGGCAACCAGCGCGAGGCGGAACGATTCCTGGCCGCCGACGGCTCCGACTGCGGCATCGCCAATGTGAACATCGGCACCTCGGGTGCGGAGATCGGCGGTGCGTTCGGCGGTGAGAAGCAGACCGGCGGCGGACGCGAATCGGGCTCCGACTCCTGGAAGGCGTATATGCGCCGCGCCACCAATACGGTCAACTACTCCACCGAACTGCCGCTGGCACAAGGCATTCGGTTCGGCTGAGCGTTCAGCGCTCCGGTTCGCGCGCCATGGCGCGGACCTGGTCCTCGTAGGCGGCCCGTACCGCCGCATCGCCCGGATGCAGCGCCCGGTCGCCGTCGAAGAGGCCGCGCACCATGCGCACGACCGATTCGGGGGCGGCCGCCAGCGCGATGTCGACGGGATCGAGATACTGCGGCACCGCCACCTCGGCCCGCCGGGTCCGGCAGGTCTTGATGATCGCGGCGGCGACGTCGATCGGGTCGACCGTGGGCAACCCGCGGCCCAGGGTCAGCCCCGAGGACAGGCGGGTGCGCACCGCGGAGGGCAGCACACAACTCACGCTGACCCCCGATTCGGCGAATTCCAGCCGGGTCGCGGCCGAGAGTCCGACGGCGGCGAACTTGCTCGCGTTGTACACCGCCAGCCCGGGCAGCGGGATTTTTCCGGCCAGCGAGGCGACGTTGACGATATGACCGCGGCCGCGGTCGATCATCGCCGGCGCGACGGCGCGCATACCGTGGATGAGTCCCCAGACGTTCACATCGATCGTGGTGTGCCCCACGGCATCCGGTTCGCCGAGGAACGGGCCCGCGGGCATCACTCCGGCGTTGTTCACCAGGACGTCGATCCGGCCCAGGTCGGCGACGACCCGGTCCCACTGCTCCCGGTCGCGCACGTCGAGTTCGACCGCGCGGGCGCCGATGTCGGCCGCCGCGGCGGTCGCGGCCGCGGCGTCCACATCGGCGAGGACCACGTCGGATCCCTTGTGCGCGAACAACTCCGCCGTGGCCCGGCCGATGCCGCGACCGGCGCCGGTGACGAGAACGCGGGCTGCGGCCAGGTCGATCGGCGGATAGCCGGTACCGAACAGGTTCATGCGAATTCACTCCGTTCCATGGCGCTGCGGGTGCTGCGCAGACTGTGCTCGAAGGTCTCGCCGCGCCGGCGGCCGTCCATGAAGTTCGGGCCCATGACCGCCAGGTCGGCCGCGGTCACCGCCAGCCGCAACACACGGGTTCCGGCCGCGCGCACGGCGGCGATCTCCGATTCCAGTTGCGCGCTCATCGGCCCGCGGAGCTGACGCTCCAGCCAGTGTCCCGGTCCGCGGCGGGCACCGACCGCGCCGAAGCCATCGGTGTCAGCACCACCAGTTCGTCCAGGCCCAGCGGCAGCAACAGATCCACCGAGGCGGTGGAGGCGGCGCCGCCGTCGACGAACCGCCGACCGGCGATCGGCACCGGCGGGAACCAGCCCGGAACCGCCCACGACGCCCGCAGCGCCTGGCCGATCGTCGCGGCCGGCGCCTCCGGTGCGCCGAAGGCGACCCGCTCGCCGGAGTCGTAGTCCATCGCGACCAGCCACGCGGCCGGATGGGCGAACCAGTCCCGGTCACGGTTCAGATCGGTGGCCAGGCGCTGCAGCCAGCTCGCATCGCCGCCGCCGAGCGGCAGCAGCCGGCTGCCCGCGGTCAGCAGGGCTTGCCGGGAACGATTGCCGTGCAAGGCCATTCGCGGGGCGCCGAGGCGGGGACGGGGCAGCGGCGGGAAGCGGCCCGGTTCGTCGGCCATATGCCGGGCCAGGATCGGATCGGCGACGGTGCCGCGCTGCATCGCCACCAGATCGTCGACGGAGACTCCCGAGGCCAGCATCGTCACCATTTCCGCGCCGGCGGACGTGCCGATCAGCGCATCGGCCTCGCGCGGATCCCACTGCAGGACATCTCGCACCGCCGCGAGCGCCGCCACGATCCAGGCCGCGCCGACCGTGCCGCCGCATCCGATCGCCAGGCCACGCCGCTGTAACCCGTTACTGTTACGCATAGTCTCAAACACTAGCGGGCGAGGGCCACGATGCGCGGCCCGATCGGCCGATCGCAACCGTTCGGCAATGAACGGCCCCGGCTACCGCCAGGGCATGTACTGCAGACTCCAGGTATTGCCGTCGGGGTCGGCGAAATGGGCGTACAGCACACCACCGCCGACATCGGCGATCGCGCCCACCGCGACGCCCCGCGCGACGAGTTCCGCGCGCGCTGCCTCGATATCGGCCACGACAAGATGCAATCCGCGCAGGGAGCCGACCGCGCCGTCCGCGGTGGGGACGCCTTCGGACAGCAGGATCGAACAGGCGGAACCGGGTGGAGTCAGCTGCGCGATCCGCACGCCCGGTGCCGGAGCCACGTCCACATCGAGATGGAAGCCGAGCCTATCGCGATAGAACTCGATTCCCCGGTCGATATCGCGCACCGGAACCGGCACCAATTCGAGCAGCATCGTGCCGGGCGGGACCGGCGGGTCGGCGGGGTCGTTCGTCACCTGTGCGGGGTCGGCCGGAATCTGGGTCACAGTGTCGGGACGCTCGCTCATGTCGGTCCCATCGTCGGTAGCCACCGCGGTCGCGGCCAGCCTATCGGGACGAGCCGTGGACCGGCGCCGATCCGTCCGCGTCGGCGACCCCGTCCGCCGAGCTCGAGCCCGGAAATGCGCCCGAGGGACTTCGCCGCCGGGTCTCGATGTCGGTGCCCGGGTGCACACTGAACCCATGCAGCAGTTCTCCCGGCCGACCCAGGAGTGGTTCGACGGTGCGTTCCCCGCGCCCACGACCGCCCAGCTGGGAGCCTGGGAGGCGATCTCCGCGGGAGAACACACCCTGGTGATCGCGCCGACCGGGTCCGGTAAGACTCTGTCGGCCTTCCTGTGGGCGATCGACCGGCTCGCCACCCGCGAACCCACGGACGGCCCGCAGCGCACCGCCGTGCTCTATATCTCCCCGCTCAAGGCCCTCGCGGTCGACGTCGAGCGCAATCTGCGCGCACCCCTGGTGGGCATCACCCGCACGGCCGCGCGGCTCGGTATGCCCGCCCCGGAGATCAGCGTCGGCGTGCGGTCGGGCGATACCACCCCGGCCGATCGGCGGACCCTGCAGCGCAAGCCGCCCGACATCCTGATCACCACCCCGGAATCGCTGTACCTGATGCTCACCTCGGCGGCCCGCGAGACGTTGTCGCAGGTCGGCACCGTGATCGTGGACGAGGTCCACGCGATCGCCGGTTCCAAGCGGGGGGCGCATCTGGCACTGTCGCTGGCCCGGCTCGACCAGCTCACCGAGCGGCCCGCCCAGCGCATCGGGTTGTCGGCGACCGTTCGTCCGCCGGAGGAGGTGGGGCGCTTTCTGGTCGGCTCGGCGCCGATCACGATCGTGTCGCCGCCGGCGCCGAAGACGTTCGACCTGTCGGTGCGGGTGCCGGTGGCGGATATGACCGAGCCGGACGAATCCGATCAGCCGGGCTCGATCTGGCCGCATGTGGATGCCGCGATCGTGGATCTGGTGCTGGCGCACCGCTCGTCGATCGTGTTCGCGAATTCGCGGCGGCTGGCCGAACGCCTGACGGCGCGGCTGAACGAGGAATACGCCGAGCGGATCGCCGAACCCGACGAGGCGGAGGAGGTCGCGGGACGCCGCGAGCACGCGCCGCCCGCCCAGCTCGGGTCGCCGACCGAGGTCAATCACGGGGCGGCGCCGCTGCTGGCCCGGGCCCATCACGGCTCGGTGAGCAAGGAACAGCGCGCCATCATCGAAGACGATCTCAAGAGCGGCCGGTTGCGGTGTGTGGTGGCGACCAGCAGCCTCGAGCTCGGTATCGATATGGGTGCGGTGGATCTGGTGGTGCAGGTCGAGGCGCCGCCGTCGGTCGCGGGCGGGCTGCAGCGGGTCGGACGCGCCGGACATCAGGTGGGTGAGATCTCGCGCGGGGTGATCTTCCCCAAACACCGCACCGATGTGATCCACTGCGCCGTGGCGTCGATGCGGATGACGGCGGGACAGATCGAGGAGTTGAAGATCCCCGCCCATCCCCTCGACATCCTCGCCCAGCAGACCGTGGCCGCCTGCGCACTGGAACCGATCGATGTCGACGAGTGGTTCGAAACGGTCAGGGGGACAGGAAGTTTCGCCGCGCTGCCGCGCTCGGCGTACGAATCGGTGCTGGACCTGCTGTCGGGTCGATATCCCTCCGACGAATTCGCCGAGCTGCGTCCGCGCCTGGTGTGGGATCGCGATGCGGGCACTCTGACCGGGCGTCCCGGCGCTCAGCGCCTCGCGGTCACCTCCGGCGGCGCGATTCCCGACCGTGGCCTGTTCCCGGTGTTCATGGTCGGCGAAAAGGCTTCGCGGGTAGGCGAACTCGACGAGGAGATGGTCTACGAATCGCGCGTGGGCGATGTGTTCGCCCTCGGCGCGACCAGCTGGCGCATCGAGGACATCACCCACGACCGGGTCCTCGTCTCCCCCGCGTTCGGCCTGCCGGGCCGACTCCCCTTCTGGCACGGCGATTCCCTCGGGCGTCCGGCCGAATTGGGCGCGGCCCTGGGCGAATTCATCCGCACAGCCGGTCAGGCGGTCGAACACGCACCGGCCGGGCGGATCGCGGAACTCGTGCGAGACGCGGGTGGGTCCGATGCGGCGCTCGACGGCGAAGCACTCGACTCCGGGCCGGCGACGCGCGGCCGCGGACGGCAGCAGTCCGCGCGCCGGGCCGCGGGGAACGGCGCCGATTCGTTCGGCGACGAGCAGCCGCAGTCCCCGGCGGCGCGTGCGGAAAGTCCTGCGCGGCAACGCCGATCGTCCGCGGACCCCAGCGGAAACGGCGCCACGCGACGCACGCCCTCCCGCGCGGGAGCCTCGGCCTCCAAGGCGGGTAAGACCGCCGCGAAGGGCGGCGAACTGGTCGAACTCGAACAACTCGTCCACGCCGCCGGCCTGGACGATTTCGCGACGGCGAATCTGGTCTCACTGCTGGCCGAGCAGCGGCAGGCCACCGGCCATCTGCCGACCGATCGCACGCTGCTGGTCGAACGCTTTCGCGACGAACTCGGGGATTGGCGGCTGATCCTGCACTCGCCCTACGGTCTACCGGTGCACGCGCCGTGGGCGCTCGCGGTGGGCGCGCGGTTGCGGGAGCGGTTCGGGGTCGATGCCGCACCGACCGCCTCCGACGACGGCATCGTGGTCCGGCTGCCCGACACCACCGACGATCCACCGGGCGCGGAACTGTTCGTCTTCGAACCGGACGAGATCGACGACGTGGTGACCGAGCAGGTGGGCGGATCGGCGCTGTTCGCCTCCCGCTTCCGCGAATGCGCGGCGCGAGCGCTGCTGTTGCCGCGCCGGGATCCCGGCCGCCGCGCGCCGCTGTGGCAGCAGCGCCAGCGCGCCGCCCAATTGCTCGATGTGGCAAGGAAATTCCCCGACTTCCCGATCCTGCTGGAAACGGTGCGCGAATGCCTGCGCGACGTCTACGACCTGCCCGCCCTGCGGGATCTGCTGACGAATGTGGCGCGGCGCAAACTGCGCCTGGTCGAGGTGGAGACCGCCGCCCCGTCACCGTTCGCCAACGCGTTGCTGTTCGACTACATCGGCCAGTTCATGTACGAGGGCGACAGCCCGCTGGCCGAGCGTCGCGCGGCCGCGCTGTCGCTGGATTCGAGTCTGCTCGCCGAACTGCTGGGGCGGGTGGAACTGCGCGAACTCCTCGACGCCGCGGTCCTCGAACTGACCGAACGCGAACTGCAGCGGCTGACCCCCGAGCGCCACGCCCGCGACGCGGAAGGGCTCGCCGACCTGCTGCGACTGCTCGGCCCACTCACCCCGGCCGAGGCGGCCGCGCGCTGCACCGCCGACCCGAACCCGTGGTTCGCCGAATTGCTGCGGGCCCGGCGCGTTCTCGAGGTGTCGTTCGCGGGATCGCGGTGGTGGACGGCGATCGAGGACGCCGCCCGGTTGCGCGATGCCCTGGGCGTCCCCCTGCCGATCGGCACCCCGGCGGCCTTCATCGAACCGGTCGCCGATCCCCTGGGTGATCTGATCGGGCGCTACGCCCGCACCCACGCCCCGTTCACCCTCGACGCCGTCGCCCGGCGCTTCGGAATCGGACCGGCCGTCGCCGCCACCGCCCTGCACCACCTCGGGGCCGAGAAGCGGGTGGTGGAAGGTGAATTCACGCCGGGCTCGGCCGGTGCGGAATGGTGTGACGCGCAGGTGTTGCGCCGGCTGCGCCGCCGTTCGCTGGCCGCGGCGCGCAAGGAGGTCGAGCCGGTATCCACGGGCGCGTTCGGCCGGTTCCTGCCGGCGTGGCAGCATATCGGCACTTCGACACTGCGCGGCGTGGACGGTGTCGCGACGGTGGTGGAACAGCTTGCGGGCGTGCCGATTCCGGCCTCGGCGTGGGAGTCGCTCATTCTGCCGTCGCGGGTCCGTGACTACACACCGGCGATGCTCGACGAACTCACCGCCTCCGGTGAGGTGCTCTGGTCCGGCCACGGCGCCATCACCGCGAAGGACGGCTGGATCGCCCTGCATCCGGCGGATCAGGCACCGGTCACGCTGGCGCCGCCGCAGGAGATCGACTTCACCGATGTCCAGGTGCGCCTGCTGACGGCGTTGGGCGCGGAGCTGACGGTGGCGACCGGCGACGCGATCGCGCTCGATGGCGATGGCGACGACGCGGCCGCCACCGAACCGGCTGCGTTCGGCGGCAACCGGATCGTTGCGGTGGCGGGCGGCGCCTACTTCTTCCGGCAACTGTCCGACGCCACCGGGGTGCTCGACGATGCGGCCGTGGCGGCGGCACTGTGGGAGCTGGTGTGGGCGGGGTATCTGTCCGGCGACACCTTCGCCCCGGTCCGGGCGCGACTGTCCGGCACAACCCGCAGCACCACCGCCCACCGCACCCCGCGACGAACCCCGCGCGGCCGCATGTACCTGCCGCGACCGGCCATGCCGACCCGAACCGGCCCGCCCGCGGTGGCCGGTCGATGGTCGCTGCTGCCACAGCGCCTGCCGGACAACATCATTCGTGCCCACGCCACCGCCGATCTCCTGCTGGAACGCTACGGGGTGCTGACCCGGGGTTCGGTGCAGAACGAGGAGATTCCGGGCGGCTTCGCGCTCATGTACCGGGTGCTCACCGAATTCGAGGATCGCGGGCGCTGCCGGCGCGGTTATTTCGTCGATACTCTCGGCGGGGCGCAGTTCTCCACCACCGACGTGGTGGATCGGCTGCGTTCCTACGATTCCGACCGGGTGGGCGGCGACATCGGCCGGGGCGGCACGGTCGCGCTCGCCGCCTGCGATCCGGCCAATCCGTACGGCGCCGCACTGCCGTGGCCGAAGAACGCGGGTGAGGGAGCCGGACACCGTCCGGGCCGTAAGGCGGGAGCCCTGGTCGTCCTGGTCGCGGGCGAGCTGGCACTGTACCTGGAACGCGGTGGTAAGACTCTGCTCACCTTCACCGAGGACCCCGAGATCCGGACCGAGGCCGCGGCCGCGTTGGCGGCTCTGGTCCACGACCGCCGGATCGACTCACTGGTCGTCGAACGCGTCGACGGGGAATCGGTGCACGGCAACACCTTCGCCACATTCCTCACCGACGCCGGCTTCCACACCACTCCCCGGGGCTTCCGGCTCCGGAGCACAGCATGAGACCGGCGCGCATCCTCGGGCGACACAGGGGGTGAACGGCGATGCCGGAAGGAGATACCGTCTACCTCGCGGCGGCCCGGCTGCGAACCGCGCTGGCGGGAAAGACGCTGACTCGCAGTGACTTTCGTGTCCCGCGCTATGCCACGCTCGATCTGCGCGGCAGCCGGGTCGACAGCGTCGGCAGCTACGGCAAACACCTGTTCGTGCGCACCGAAAAGGTCAGCATCCACACCCATCTCAAGATGGAGGGCACCTGGCGGGTCTACCGCCCCGGCCAGCGGTGGACCAAACCCGGATTCACCGCGCGCCTAATTCTCGCCACCGACGACACCGAAGCCGTCGGCTTCTCCCTCGGCCTGGTCGAGGTGCTCCCGCTCGCCGACGAGCACACCGCCATCGATCATCTCGGCCCGGATCTCCTGGGCCCGAATTGGGATGCGGCCGAGGCGGTCCGCCGGCTGCGCGCGGACCCGGAGCGGCCGATCGGGCTCGCGCTGCTGGACCAGACCGTCATGGCCGGAGTCGGCAACATCTTCCGCAGTGAGATCTGTTTCGCCGAGCGGATCCACCCGGCCACTCCGGTCGCAGCCGTACCCGATCTCCCCGGACTCGTCGACGCCGCGCACCGCATCCTCGAGCGAGCGGCCCACCATCCACCCCGGCCCGCGGTGGTCTACGGCCGGCAGCGCCAACCCTGCCGGCGCTGCGGATCGATGATTCTCGTCCGCATGTTCGGACCGGATGCCGCCTCCGCCACCGCCACCGAACGCGGCATCTACTTCTGCCCTCGCTGTCAGCCCGCACCCGAGACGCCGGAACCGAGGGCCGCACGCCGGGCTCGCCGCTGACCGGGACGAAGCACAATGTTTGCCGATCGATAGCTATATTTCTTTCGGCCGCTAACGTTTCGGAGCGTGAGCGCGACATAAGGGCGACACAGATCGTCACCGGTCGGGAAGCAGGGCAGATGGCATATGCGAGCACCGCGATGCGTCGTAGCACACGGCTCGTCACCCAGCTGATGATCACCGCCATCGCCATCGCGGCCACCGTGCTGTTCACCTATGCCCTGCAGCACTCGCCGAGTACGGGCCCCGTGCATTCCGGTCACACCTCGGCGCCCACGTCGACCGCGCCCTGACCGCTATCCCTGCGGAAGCGGCACCGGTTCCAGAATCTCCGGACGAGGTTCCGGTGCGGCGGCGCGCAGGGCGTCGGCCGAGACGTCGTCGGGCTGGGTCTGCGACCGTATCTCGGCGTCGACCCGGGCGTTGTACGTCCCGACCTCGCGCCGGATCTGCTCCTCGTCCCAGCCCAGCACCGGCGCCACCAGCCGCGCCACCTCGTCGGCGCATTCGGTGCCGCGGTGGGAGAACTCGATGGAGATCCGGGTGCGCCGGGCCAGGATGTCGTCCAGATGCAGCGCCCCCTCGGCGGCCGCCGCGTACACCGCCTCCACCCGCAGGTAGCTGGGCGCGTCCGTAATCGGCTGCAGCAGTTCGGGTTTGCCCTCGGCCAGATCGAGTACGTCGGTGATCAGGGCGCCGTAGCGGTTGAGCAGATGTTCGATCCGGTATGGGTGCACACCGTAGGTCTGCGCCAGCTGCGGCGTCTGGTTGAGCAGGGCGAAGTAACCGTCGGCGCCGAGCAGCGGCACCTTGTCGGTGATCGAGGACGACACCCGCTGCGGAATGTCGTGAACGGCGATATCCACCGCGTCGTAGGCCATCACCCGGTAGGTGGTGTACTTGCCGCCCGCGATGGCGACCAGACCGGGCGCGATCTGCGCCACCGCGTGCTCGCGCGACAGCTTGGACGTCTCGTCGCTCTCCCCGGCCAGCAGCGGCCGCAGCCCCGCGTACACACCCTGGATATCGGCGTGGGTGAGCGGGGTGACGAGCACCTCGTTGATCCGTTCGAGCAGATAGTCGATATCGGCCTTGGTGGCGGCCGGATGGGCCAGGTCCAGATTCCAGTCGGTATCGGTGGTGCCGATGATCCAGTGATTGCTGCCCCACGGAATCACGAACAGCACCGAGGTCTTGGTGCGCAGAATCAGCGCGGCGTCGCTGGCGATCCGATCGCGCGGGACCACGATGTGCACACCCTTGGACGCGCGCACATGGAATCGGCCGCGTACATGCGACAGCGCCTGCAATTCGTCGGTCCACACGCCCGTCGCGTTGATCACGACATGTCCGCGGACCTCGGTGGTGCGCCCGTCCTCGCTGTCGCGCACCTTCACTCCGACCACCCGGTCGGCCTCCCGCAGGAAGTCCACGACCTGCGTCGATGTGCGGATCACCGCGCCGTAGTGGGCGGCGGTCCGGGCCACCGTCATGGTGTGGCGGGCGTCGTCGACCACGGTGTCGTAGTAGGTGACCCCGCCGATCAGCGCGTCCCGGCGCACCCCCGGCGCCAGCCGCAGCGCGCCGGACCGGGTCACATGATGTTGTCCCGGAACGGATTTCGCGCCACCCATGGTGTCGTAGAGCACGAGTCCCGAGGCGACGTAGGGCCGCTCCCAGCCGCGGTTGGTCAGCGGGTAGAGGAACCGCAGCGGTTTCACCAGATGCGGGGCCAGTGTCTTCAGGCTGAGCTCACGTTCCCGCAGCGCCTCCCGGACCAGCCCGAATTCCAGTTGCTCGAGGTAGCGCAGGCCGCCGTGGAACATCTTCGACGAACGGCTCGACGTGCCCGAGGCCAGATCGCGCGCCTCCACCAGGGCCACTTCCAGGCCCCGCGTGGCGGCATCGAGGGCGACGCCCGCGCCGACGACCCCGCCACCGACTACGATGACGTCGAAATGCTTGGCGCCCAAGCTTTCCCAGCTGGCCTCCCGCTGCTCGGGCCCCAGTTCTCCGGTGTGCTGACCGTGTGATTTCTCGTTCATCGCTCGACTTCCTCCGCACTGTTCGGTGGGATCGTCCTGCGTTACCCGTCGGTAATCGCTACTACCCTAGTCCACCGCCGGGCCCGCGGCGATGTGATGCGCGGCGCGTGCGAGGTTTAGTAGCCTGCACGGATGCGACGCTTCGTGGCCGCCATCGATCAGGGGACAACCTCGAGCCGGTGCATCGTGTTCGACCGCTCCGGCCGCATCGCCGGCCTCGGGCAGCGTGAGCACGAGCAGTTGTTCCCACGGCCGGGCTGGGTCGAGCACGATGCCGAAACCATCTGGCGCAACACCGAATTCGTGATCGGCGCCGCCCTGGAGGACGCCGGGATCGGCGCCGGGGACATCGCCGCGGTGGGCGTCACCAACCAGCGCGAAACCACCCTGGTCTGGGAGCGCGCCACCGGGAAGCCGGTGGCCAACGCCATCGTCTGGCAGGACACCCGCACCGCGGCGCTGTGCGACGAGCTGGCCGGCGACGTCGGTCCCGCGCGCTACGCCGACCGGACCGGACTGCCGCTGAGCACGTATTTCGCCGGGCCCAAGCTGCGCTGGATCCTCGACAACGTCGAGGGGGTGCGCGCCCGCGCGGAGGCCGGGGATTTGTGCTTCGGCACCATGGACAGCTGGATCCTGTGGAAGCTGACCGGCCGTCATCTCACCGACGTCACCAACGCCTCCCGCACGATGCTGATGAATCTCGAGACGTTGCAATGGGATTCGCAGATCTGCGCGGAGTTAGGCATCCCCGTCTCGATGCTGCCGCAGATCCACAGCTCCTCGGAGGTGTATGCGGAGATCTCCGCCGGACCGCTCGCCGGGGTTCCGGTGGCCGGCATCCTGGGCGATCAGCAGGCCGCGACCTTCGGGCAGGCGTGCCTGTCGCCGGGCGAGGCCAAGAACACCTACGGAACCGGCAATTTCATGCTGCTCAACACCGGTACCACTCCGGTATTCAGCAAGCACGGCCTGCTGACCACGGTCTGCTACCGGCTCGGCGACCAGCCCGCGGTGTACGCGCTGGAGGGGTCCATCGCGGTGACCGGATCCCTGGTGCAGTGGTTGCGCGACAACCTCGGCATCGTCGAATCCGCGGCCGAGATCGAACCGCTGGCCCGCAGTGTCGACGACAACGGCGGCACCTACATCGTGCCCGCCTTCTCGGGTCTGTTCGCACCGCGGTGGCGGCCGGACGCGCGCGGCGTGATCAGCGGACTCACCCGTTTCGTCACGAAGGCGCATCTGGCCCGAGCGGTCCTGGAGGCCACCGCATTTCAGACCCGCGAGGTGATCGACGCGATGCGCGCCGACGCCGAGGCGGAGAATCTCGGCGTCGAACTGACGACTCTCAAGGTCGACGGCGGCATGGTGGCCAACGAACTGCTCATGCAATTCCAGGCCGACATCCTGGATGTGCCGGTGGTGCGGCCGGTGATCACCGAGACAACCGCGCTCGGCGCCGCCTACGCGGCCGGATTGGCCGTCGGTTACTGGTCCGGAACCGACGACATCCGCGCCAACTGGTCCGAGGACAAGGTATGGCAGCCGACCATGTCCGACACCGACCGCGAACGCCTCTACGCCGAGTGGAACAAGGCCGTCGAACGCACCTACGGGTGGGCTGATTAAGCCAGCCCACCCGTAGTGTCATTGACCGTCGACGCTACCGTGACGCACTACCAGTCACCGCGGGCATCTCGTCGACACTCCAGGCTGACACTGCGGCGGCGGCGGTGTCGACGTGCAGTTTGTCGATACACCTGGCTGACAAGGACCACTTGCCGCTGCCACGCTCGGCGCGAACCCGATGAGTGACACGACAATCGCTACCCCGAAAACAACCTTTGCGGACATCACATTCTCCCTCCCTTGAGTCCACATGGATCGTAACGGCAAGATCAACTACTGCGCAATTGCGAAAATTATTGCGCTAGTGGGTAATCGAGGTAACGGATCACTCTGCGGCGGCGAAGAGCCGGTCGACCGCATGCTCCAACGTCGCCGCATCCGACGTGGTGAAACACAGGCGCATCGAGCCGCGGTAGGGCTGCGAGACCGCGAAGGCGGAGCCCGGGACGTAGGCCACGCCGTGGTCGATCGCGCGCGGAAGCAGTTCGACGGTATCGGTGCCGTCGGTGAAGTCGAGCCACACGAACATGCCGCCGGCGGCGTCGGTGCTCACCACCCGGTCGCCGAAACGGGTGCGAACCGCGTTCACCAGGGCGGTGGCACGCTCGCCGTAGATGCCGCGCACCTTGTCCAGGTGGGCGCCCAGCCACGGCTCGTCGGCCAGCAGGTCCGCGGCGATCTGCTGGGTGAGCGCCGAACCGCAGAGATCGGCGCCCTGCTTCAGCAATTCCACGCCACGGCACACCGCGTTCGGGGCGATCATCCAGCCCACCCGCAGTGTCGGCGCCAGGATCTTCGAGGCGCTCGACAGCCGGATCACGTTGGGCGAGTAGGAGGCAACGGCCTGCGGCGCGGGGCGATCGAACCAGAGCTCGCCGTACGGATCGTCCTCGACCACCCAGAAGCCGTAGCGTTCGGCCAGCGCCGCCAGTTCGCGACGACGCTGCGGGATCAGCGTCACACCCCGCGGGTTGTGGAAATTGCTCACCGTATGCACCAGCGCCGGACGCTCGCCGCGCTCGAGCAGTTCGGCCAGAGCGTCGACACGCATACCGTCGGAATCCAGCGGAATCGCCACGATCCGCGCCCCCGCCGCGCGGAACACCTGCAACGCACCGACGTAGGCCGGATCCTCGACCACCACGAGAGCGCCCGGATCCAGCAGGACCTCACCCAGCAGCGAGAGAGCCTGCTGCGAACCGTGCGTGACGAAGATCTCCTCCACCGGCACCGGCCGGCCGAGTCGCACCGACTCCCGCGAGGCGAGCACCTCACGCAGCGGCCCCCAACCCGCGGACTCGGTGTACTGCAACCGGGACGGGTCGGCCAGCGCCGACTCCGCGGCGCGGGCGATGGCATCGCGCGGCATCAGCTGTTCGTCGGGCAGGCCCCCGGCCAGGCTGACTATGTCCGGCCGGGAGGTCAGCTTGAGCAGATCCCGAATCGCCGAACTCTGCAGACCGCCCAGCCGACGGGACAGGGGTGGAGTATGCGGCGACATGGAGACCTCCGAGCGAAAAGGGTGGTACCTCCACTTTCGCACAGCGACATCCACAATATGAACTCAAATTCTCATATTGTGAGATTTAGAACGATTGGATCAGTTGGATGAGGTTCCGGCCTCCCTGATTCACGGTCGTGATGACCTCCAGATACAACGACTTCGTACCGTCGGGGTGGAACTCCGAGACCTCGACGTTGAACTGGTTGGGCGCGGTCGTCGCGATCCGCAGGCAGTACGTCGTGCCCTTCGGGATGTGCTCGTCGATGGTCTTCTGCAGGTCCGGCGGGGCCTGCACGTTCGCCCCAGGAGCGATGAAGGTGTGCGCCTTCTCGGCATTGCGATCGGTGTAATACGCGTGCTGGTAGCCGAAGATTGCGTTCGCACCGCTCGAGGTGTCGCCGGGTCCGTTGCCGTAGACCAGATTGCCCTCGGTGCGGGCCTGGCAGCCGGTGCCGTCGGCCGCATTGGTCGCACCACCGGCCTGCGCATTGTCGGACTTGTCGCCACCACCGCTCGTGGCGAAGACGACAACCACGATCAACGCCACGATCAGCACGACCGCCGCGCCGATGCTGCCGATCAGGACCGTCTTGTTGCGGCCGGCCTCGGCGGGTTCCGGTCCGGGCACCGGCCGCGAGGGCGCGAGCTTCTTGGCCAGCTCGTCGTCGTCCCACAGCGAGCCCGAACCCGATTTCTGCTCGGCGCCACCGCGCGGCACCGTGAGCTTCTTCGCCAGTTCGTCGTCGTCCCACAGCGAGCCCGTGGTTTCCCGCGGCGGGGTGGGTGGGAAGCCGGAATCGTCTGCGCGCCACCAGGTTCCGCGGTCCGCGTCGGCACCGCCGGCGTCGGGGTAGCGCACCGTCTCCGGGGCGCGTGCCGCGTCCGTGCCGTGCGGCGGCTCGGGAACGCGGCGGGTTTCGGGCGCGGGCGTCCGCATGGTTTCCGGCGCGGGCGTCCGCATGGTTTCCGGCGCGGGCGTCCGCACGGTTTCGGGCGCGCGTGGCGTCTCCGGTGCCGGGTGGCGAACGGTTTCGGGCGCCGCGGTCGAATCCGGCGCGCGGTACTGCGCGGGCGGTGGCGGTACGGACGGCGTCGCGGGAGTGTCGGCGGGCTGCCAGCCCAGTGTGGGACGCTCCGGTTCTCCGACCGGCGCCCAGCCGACTGCACCCGTTTCACCCGTCGGCGGCCCGAAATCGTTCAGCGGTGGTCCGAATCCGGAAACCGGCGGGCCGAATTCCGACTCGCCTTCGTCCCGGCCCTGATCGTCGCCGGAGGCCATCACCCGTTCCTTCCCCGAGACACACGCGTGGGGCGGTCGCGAACGACCGCCCCACGCGCCGATTCAGTCTGTATCAGTACTGGATCAGTACTGGACCGTGCCACCCCACTGTGTGGTCGCACCAGCGACATTCACCGTTTGCGGAGCGATATCACCCTGCGGGAGTCTACCAATCTGAGCGGCCGCATCCAGTGCCGCGGCGCCGCCCGGCTGCTGCTTGATCCAGCCTTCGACGGCCGCCTTGGCCGCATTGGCCTGGGTGGTGTCGACGTAGCTCTCGGACTTCATGTCGTCGAAGCCAGTGGCGTGGGTGTACGAGGTGATCTTGACCTTGTTCGCCTCGACGAACTCCACCGACACACCAGCGTCGCCCACCCCGTTGGGAGTGCTGTAGCCGACCGTGCCGACATACCCGTCGAGGTTGCTGAAGTGGTGGGTGTTGGCCACGTAGCCCGGCAGCAGCCCGCCACCGTCGACGTTGGCGCCGACCTCGGTGTGCGGGCCGTTCATCTGCACGACCGGCGCGGCCGGTGCGGACTGCAGGCTCGGAGAGGTCCACTGCGCCTGCTGCGAAGGGGCCGAGTTGCCCTGCTGGCTACGCAGCGTGTCCATGCTGCCGTCGTGCGACTGCGGCTTGTTCGGGGTGCCCACGGTCTGGTCCGGCGACTGCTGACCCGGCTTCAGCTGGTCGGCCTGACCGTTCGGGGTGGGCTGGTCCGGAACGACGGCCGGCTGCACCTGGCTGCCCTGACCCGGCACCGGCAGCGGCGCGACACGCGGGGTGGTCACACCCGGCTGCGTCGGCGAGGCCAGGTTCTGGTCCGGCTTCGGCGCGTTCTGGTTCGGGGTCGTGACGCCCGGCTGCGGGGTGGTGACGCCCGGCTGGTTCGGCGTGGTGACACCCGGCTGATTGGGGGTGGTGACGCCCGGCTGCGGATTGCCGTTGCGCTGGGGCCCATTCTGCTGGGTCCCGTTCTGCTGGTTGTTGTTCTGCTGCGGCCCGTTCTGCTGAGTGCCGTTCTGCTGCGGGGCGTTCTCCTGCGTGCCCGGCGCGTTCTGGCTCTGGCCGTTGTTGTTGTTGTCCTGCGCGGGGGCCTCGTTGGTGGCGCCCGGCTGCGCCGGAGTGGTCGGCACGCTCGGCTGATCGGCCGGCGCGGCACTCGCCGTACCCGACGCGAGGATGGTTGCCACGGCGGCCGCGGTGGCCAGTGGCAACGACGTCGTGGCCATCGCTCGCTGCGCCCGACTCGGCTTACGATGTTTCACTGTCTCGCAATCCCTTTCCCGAGCTCGGCCACTGCCACCGACCGACGAACGCCGTCCGATGGGGCCGTCTCCATTGGTCCCTCATCGATGTCCGGCCCGCACCCTGCTGCGGTCCGCGAGCCGCTCGCGGATTCCCGGCCCGGGAAAGATTGCATTCCCCCCGCACGTGAACCTGCCAACCGCCCACCACTGACATCTCTGCCGGAAGTGAACCACACGAACAAGTTTCAGGCAACTGGTGCTACCCGGCCGTGGGAAGCCGCACTCCGTCCGGCAAAACGTCAAGCGGGGCAGCACATTTGAAACAGCAGCCGCCCACTAATCGAGGTCGTCGTGACGCATCAGTTGCCGCGCCGCCTCGGTGACCGATCCGGACAGCGACGGGTACACCGAGAACGTCTGTGCCAGGTCGTTCACCGTCAGGTTGTTCTGTACCGCGATCGCGATCGGCAGGATCAGTTCGGAGGCGATGGGCGCGACCACCACGCCACCGATCACCACGCCGGTGGCGGGCCGGCAGAAGATCTTCACGAAACCGCGGCGCAGGCCCGACATCTTGGCCCGCGGATTGGTGTTGAGCGGCAGCATCACCGTGCGCGCGGGCACCTCACCGTTGTCGATCGCGGTCTGGCTGACACCGACCGTGGCGATCTCGGGCCGAGTGAACACCGCGGAGGCGACCGTCTTCAACCGGATCGGCTGCACGCCCTCGCCGAGTGCGTGATACATCGCGATCCGGCCCTGCATCGCCGCGACCGAGGCCAGCGGCAGCAGCCCGGTGCAGTCGCCGGCGGCATAGATCCCGGGCACCGCCGTCCGCGAGACGCGGTCGACGCGCAGATAGCCGCCGCGGTCGAGTTCGATGCCGATGCGCTCGAGGCCCAGATCCTGGGTATTGGGCGTGGAACCGACCGTCATCAGCGCATGGGAGCCGGTGACCGTGCGCCCGTCGGACAGTTTGACCACGATCCCGTCCGCGGTCCGCTCGACGGCGTCGGCCCGGGCCTGCTTGACGAGCTCCACCCCGCGTTCGGCCAGGGCGTCCTCGAGGACCAGCGCGGCGTCGGCGTCCTCTCCCGGCATCATCCGGTCGCGGCTGGAGACGAGCTTCACCTTCACGCCCATCTCGGTGTACGCGGAGACGAATTCGGCGCCCGTGACACCGGAGCCGACCACGACCAGCGTTTCCGGCAGCTCCTTGACGTCGTAGAGCTGACGCCAGGTGAGAATGCGCTCACCGTCGGGTTCGGCGCCGCGCAGCACCCGCGGGCTGGCGCCGGTGGCGATCAGGACGATCTCGGCCTCCATCACCCGTTCGGTGCCGTCGGCGAGCGTCGCGCGCACCAGATGTGTGGCCAGACCGGCGATCTGGTCGATCAGCTGACCGCGGCCGTTGAGGATGGTGACTCCGGCGGCCTGCAACTTGGACCGGATGTCGGACGACTGCGCCTGCGCCAGCGCCTTCACCCGGGAGTTGACCTCCGACAATCGCACCTGCGCCTGCGCCATGTGCAGCGTGATGCCCAGATCACGCGCGCGGCGCAGGTCGGTGCGCACCCCGGTCGAAGCGATGAAGGTCTTGGACGGGACGCAGTCCCACAGCACGCATGCGCCACCGATACCGTCGGAGTCGATCACGGTGACCGTGGCTCCGTGCTGAGCTGCCACCAACGCCGCCTCGTAGCCGGCGGGGCCGCCCCCGATGATTGCAATGCGGGCCATGTGTACCTCCGCTATCGAGCCGTCCGGCCGGGATCTCCGGCACTGCCGTCAACGTTATCGGTCCTGCTCCTCATCGTTTTGACCGCGTCATGGGTGACGTTGCGCGTGTCACCTTCCGGTAATTCTCCGGACATTCGCCCGCCTCGCCGAAGACAGGAATGGCCCGAACCCGGCCGGATCGAAACAAGCGGTCCCTACATTCGATACTCTTGCCAGGTGCCGATATACGCCGCCTACGGATCCAATATGGACCCGGAGCAGATGCTCAAGCGCTGTCCGCACTCCCCCGTCTACGGAACGGGCTGGCTGGAAGGGTGGCGCCTGACCTTCGCCGGCGACGACATCGGCTGGGAAGGGCCGCTCGCGACGGTGGTCGAGGATCCGGGCTCCCGGGTCTTCGTCGTGCTGTACGACGTCTCCGCCGAGGACGAGCAGAGCCTCGACCGGTGGGAGGGTTCGGATTTCGGTATCCACAAAAAGATCCGGCTCCGGGTCTCGCCCAATTCGGGCACGGGTACGCAGCCGGGTTTGGCGTGGCTGTACGTGCTGGATGCCTACGAGGGCGGGCTGCCCTCGGCCCGCTACATCGGTGTGATCGCCGACGCGGCCGAAAAAGCCGGAGCCCCGGCCGATTACGTCCACGCGCTGCGCACCCGCAACAGCCGCAACGTCGGTCCGGGGACTTTCGGCTCGATGTAGCCGGACGACCGCGGGGACAGAGCCGAACAGCCCGCCGAGTTCGCACCGGGCGGGCCGCCCGGTCAGCGTGCCTGCAGGACCAGATTGGTCATCACGCGCACGCCGGCCGCCAGCGCGCGCTCGTCGATGTCGAAGGTCGGCTGGTGGATGTCCAGTTGCGGGCCCTCGCCCGACCACACGCCCAGCCGCGCCATCGCACCCGGAACCTCCTCGAGGTACCAGGAGAAGTCCTCGCCACCGCCCGACTGCGGAGTATCCGAGAGCGCGTCCGGGCCGAGACCGAGAATCGCGTCCTCGAACATCCGGGTGGAGAATTCGTCGTTGACCACCGGCGGCACGCCGCGCTTGTAGTTCAGCTGGTATCGCACGCCGGTCGGGGCGAGCAGTCCGTCGACGATTTCGCGGACCATCGGCTCGAGCAGCGACCAGGTGGTGTGATCCCCGGTCCGCACGGTCCCGGTCAGCATGCCGGTCTGCGGAATCGCATTGGGCGCCTTACCCGCCGATACCGCGCCCCACACCATCACCGTGCTGGTTCGCGGATCGATGCGACGGCTGAGCAGACCCGGCAGGCCGGTGATGACGGTGCCGATGGCATAGACCAGATCGCTGGTCAGATGCGGCCGGGAGGTGTGCCCGCCCGGCGAGTCGAGCACCAGTTCCACGGTGTCGGCGGCCGAGGTGATGGCTCCGACCCGCACCCCGATCCGGCCGACCTCGAGCCGAGGATCGCAGTGCAGGGCGAACACCCGCGAGACGTCGTCCATCGCACCCGCGGCGACCATATCGATGGCACCGCCGGGCATGACCTCCTCGGCGTGCTGGAAGACCAACCGGACGCCGACCGGCAGTTCGTCCATCTCGGCGAGGGCCAGGGCGGTGCCGAGCAGGATCGCGGTGTGCGCGTCGTGACCGCAGGCGTGGGATACCCCGGGGACGGTCGAGGCGAACGGCCGGCCGGTGTACTCCTGCAGCGGGAGCGCATCCATATCGGCGCGCAGGGCCAGGCGTGGCCCCGCCGGGCCGATATCGCAGATCAAACCGGTGCCGGTGGGCAGTTTGCGCGGTTCCAGACCGGCCTTCACCAGCCAGGACTCGACGAATTCGGTGGTGCCGTGCTCGGCGCGGGACAGTTCCGGATTGGCGTGGATGTGGCGGCGCCAGCCGATCAGATCGTCACCGTGGTCACGCAGCCACGCCTCGACCGCCGCCTGTCCGGCCGTGATCTCCGCCTGCCGTCCGGTCGCGAGCCCGGTGTGCCGACACGTGCCGGCCTCCGGGCCCAGCGCCTTGCCCTGCAGGCCCGGTGTGGCCGCCTTGCTCTGCAGGCCCGGGGCTGCTGCTGCGCGGCCCGCCGCCGCGGAAGGGCGCGCACCGGTCGCGGAGTCGTCCTCCGAACCGGTGGCGGTGTCGTCGCCGCGACCCGCCGCGGCATCTCCTTCGCGGCCCGCCGGTGATGACCGGCCGATCGTGCTCACCGAATTTCCTCCTGTCGCTGAATACTGCGCTCCAACAACCTGTCCCTGTGTAGTTGATCGCCCGCAACCTGGATTGCGGTACGGGCCAGTGCCCGCGCCCCGTCGGCCACCGCGAGATCGGCCGACGGCGTCACGCAGGCCGCGGCGAACTCCCGCTGGTGTGTCACCGCGCCGTTCGCCTCGATGCCGATAACCGGGTGGATGCCGGGAATGACGTTGGTGACATTGCCCATATCGGTACTGCCCAGCGGCCGTGCTGCCTCGAGGTCCGGCGCGAGCGGCATGCGACCCATACCGATGATTTGCTCGCGGTAGGCACACAGTAGTGCGGAATCCGGCGTGAGCTCGGTATATGTGGGCGCCAGCGCCCGGATTTCATGGGTGCATCCGGTCGCCAGCGCTCCCGCCTCGAAGCAGGCCGAGGCGCGCTGCAGCAGATCGTCGAGGGATGCGGAATCGTCTGCCCGCAGGTAATACAACAGTTCCGCATGGCCGGGCACGATATTCGGGGCAACACCGCCCGACTCGACTATACCGTGGAGTTGCTGGCCGGGGCGCAGATGCTGACGCAGCAGACCCAGTGCGACCTGCGCGACGGTGGCGGCGTCCCCGGCGTTGCGGCCGTGCTCCGGCGCGGCGCTGGCATGTGCCTCGCGGCCGTGGAAGGACACCGACAGATCGGCCAGCGCCAGCGACCGCGCACCCACGATGTCCAGCGGACCCGGGTGCACCATCAGGGCCATCGCGACCCCGTCGAAGACGCCGCGCTCGAGCATCAGCACCTTGCCGCCGCCGCTCTCCTCGGCCGGCGTGCCGAACACCTTCACAGTGAGGCCGCACCGATCGGCCACCTCGGCCAGGGCCAGGCCCGCGCCCACCGCCGCCGCGGCGATGATGTTGTGGCCGCAGGCGTGACCGATCTCGGGCAGCGCGTCGTATTCGGCGCAGATTCCGACCACCAGATCACCACTGCCGTAGGTGGCGACGAAGGCGGTGTCCAGGTCCGCGACCGGCGTCTCGATACCGAATCCGCGCTCACGCAGCGGGACCAGCGTCTTGGCGACACTGCGGTGCTCGGCGAACGCCAGCTCGGGTTCGGCGTGAATGGAATGCGAGAGGGCGATCAGATCCGATTCGGCGGCCGTGACCGCGGCATCGGCGGCGGCGAGGAGGGCAGGATCGGCCGGGGCCACCTGCGCGTCGAAATCGTCGGCACGAGCATCGTCGGCACCGGCATCGTCGGCGCGGGCGCAGCCGGGCGCCGCGGCCCGGTGCGCCGACCGGCCCGTTCGACTCCAGCTGCGTTCGTCCCCGCTGCGTGGCATGGCACACAGTCTCGCACTGTGCGCCACGCGATGATCATCGGGTTATCAGGAGCCGAAGGCGAGATTCTCCGGTGTGGTCGGGGTATTCAGGCCCGCGAGCGCCCGTCCGTGCAGCGCACGCTTGATGACCGGCAGATTCGGCTTGCGGTTGCCGGTCAGCGCCGCGGCCCGCGCCACGGCCGCGGCCAGGACGCCGTCCGCCTCGGCCGCCTCGTCGACGATGCCCGCGGCGATCGCGTCGGCGGCGCCGTAGCGCCGGCCCGTGGTCATCGCCTCGAGCGCGACCTGATTGGTCAGCCGTTCGGTGACGAGCGCGTTCATCGCGACCGTGAACGGCATCCCCAGGTGAACCTCGGGCAGGCACCAGTACCCGCGATCCGAGCGCATCACCCGGAAGTCGTGCGAGGTGGCCAGCATGGCGCCGGCGCCGAAGGCGTGGCCGTTCAGCGCGGCGACGGTCGGCATACCGAAGGCCAGCAACCGGCTGAAGACGGAATGCACCCGGTCCAGGTACCAGTGCATCTTGTCCATGTTGCCGAACAGCCAGTCGGTGTCCAGGCCGTTGCTGAAGAACTTTCCGGTGGCCACCGTGACTAGCGCCGCCGGCCCCTCGGCGGCCTCTACCTCGTCCAGTTTCGCGTGGAAGGCGTCGATCCAGTCGGGGTGGAAGCGGTTCTCGCTGTCGGTCTGACCCTCGTTGCCGAGGTAGAGCACGAATACGTCCCCGTCACGGTCCAAGTACGGCATAGGCAGAGAATATGCAGCGCCGTATGAACGGCCGCATCACACCCCCGGCCAAGTTACCGACGAGTTGTCATCACCGGCCGGGTACGTGTCAGCGACGTGGCGGGATCGGCACCCGCATCAGATCCTCGGCGATCACCAGCTCCCCGTCGAAATATTGCTCCGCCTCGGCCCGGTGCCCGCACAGATCGCCGTAGCGCTGCGAGAAATGGGTGAGGACGAGGGTCCGCACGCCCGCCTCCGCGGCCACGCGTGCCGCCTGCCCCGCGGTGAGATGGCCGAAATCGTCGGCCAGCTGCGCCTCGGCCTCCAGGAAGGTCGACTCGATGACGAGCATATCGGCGCCTTCGGCCAATTCCGCTACGCCCGAACACATTCGGGTGTCCATCACGAAGGCGAAGCGCTGTCCGGGCCGCGGGGCCGAGACCTCGTCGACGGTGACCGTGCGGCCGTCGGGCAGTCGCACCGCGCCTTCGCGCTGCAGTGCCCCGACCACCGGGCCCGCCAGGCCGAATTCGGCGAGCCGCTCCGGCAGGATCCGATGGCTGTCGGGTTCGACCAGCCGGTACCCGAAGGTGTCGATGCGATGCGACAGCCGCACGGCCTCGAAGGTGAACGGCGCGTCGGGCAGCGGCACCGGACCGTCCGCGTCGATCGGATGTTCGCGCAGACCGGGAAACGGGGGTACCACCCCGCGCAGGTGCGTGAGCAGATCGGCACCCGATTCCGGGAAGCAGATGTCGACCGGATGGGTCACCTGGTCCAGATTCAGCCGCGCCAGCACCCCGGGCAGGCCCAGGCAGTGATCACCGTGGAAGTGCGTCAGCCCGATCCGGGTGATGGCACTCGCCGAAACCCCCGCGAACAGCATCTGCCGCTGCGTCCCCTCGCCGGGATCGAACAGCAGGCCGTCACCGTCCCAGCGCAACAGATATCCGTTGTGATTGCGTCGGCGGGTCGGCACCTGACTGGCCGTCCCGAGGACCACGAGTTCACGCACGGCACCATCCTGCCCCCGCCCCGGCGACCGCGCCCGGCGGCGGTGGTCGTGTCCGGCCCGCGACGCGCACAACCGGCCCGTCGGCGCACTATCGTGGGCGCATGCTTGCCGAACAGGCCGCCGAGGCGATCGCCACACGTACGGGAGTCACGCACCATCGGGTCGCGGTGGTACTCGGATCCGGCTGGCAGTCCGCCGCCACCGAGATCGGAGCGCCGCGGGCGTCGATTCCGATGACCGAGCTGCCCGGCTTCGAACCGCCGACGGCGCAGGGCCATCAGGGCATCGTGCATTCGGTGGACGTCGGCGAGGTGCCGGTGCTGCTGATGATGGGCCGCCAGCACCTCTACGAGGGGTACGAACCGCATCGGGTGGTGCACGCGGTGCACGCGGCGGCCGCGGCGGGTGCCGAGACGGTGATCCTCACCAACGCCGCGGGCGGTATCCGCCCGGGCCTGCGCGTCGGCGAGCCCGTGCTGATCAGCGATCACCTCAATCTCACCGGGCGCACTCCGCTCACCGGTGCCGCGTTCGTGAACATGGTCGATGCCTGGGATCCCGAATTACGCACGCTGGCAAGGGAAGTCGACCCGTCGCTGAGTGAGGGCGTCTACGCGGGCCTGAACGGACCGCAGTACGAGACGCCCGCCGAGATCCGTATGCTCGGCGGCATGGGCGCCGATCTGGTCGGCATGTCGACCGTGCTGGAGGCGATCGCGGCCCGCTCGCTGGGGCTGCGGCTGCTGGGCATATCGCTGGTGACCAATCTGGCCGCGGGCGTGACCGGCGCACCGCTGTCCCACCAGGAGGTACTCGCCGAAGGGCAGGCCGCCGCACCGAGATTGGGCAAATTGTTGCGCGGTGTGCTGGAACGGCTGTAGGCGGCCGCCATGTTGCGATTCGGAACGGCAGGTCTGCGCGGCCCGCTCCAGGAGGGGCCGGACGGGATGAACATCGGCACCGTGGCACGCGCGAGCGCCGGTGTGGCCGCGTGGCTCCGGGACCGCTGCCTCGGCGGTGGTCTGGTGATCGTCGGTCGCGACGCCCGGCACGGCTCCGCGGAGTTCGCCACGGTCACCGCGGAAGTGTTTGCCGCAGCGGGCTTTTCGGTGCTGCTCCTGCCACGGCCGCTGCCGACGCCGATCGTGGCGTTCGCGGTACGGGAGCTGGGTGCGGTGGCCGGCGTGCAGATCACGGCGTCCCACAACCCCGCCACGGACAACGGGTACAAGCTCTATCTGGACGGCGGTTCGCAGCTGATCCCGCCCGCCGACGCCGAGATCGAGCGCTGTATCGATGCGGTCACCGAACCGATCGCCCGCACCGATCCGGCCGCCGGCGCCCCCTCACCGTCGATCCTGTCGCTGCCCGATGATGCCGGGCGAGCCGAACTCGGCGAGGAACTCGTCCGCCGCTATCTGGCGCGAGCCGCTGCCGTGCCCGAGGCGATCGGCGGCGCGCGAACGATTCCGGTCCATGCGGGCCACCACACCGCGAACGAGGACCGCGACGGCGAACCGATTGCGGGAGACCGAATGACGGTGCAGCGCCCCGATATCCGGATCGCGCTGACTCCCATGCACGGCGTCGGCGGCGAGACGGCGGTGGCCGCGCTGGCCGCCGCCGGGTTCCACGACGTCCATGTGGTCGAGGAACAGTTCGCACCCGATCCGGACTTCCCGACCGTGGCGTTCCCGAATCCGGAGGAGCCGGGCGCCGCGGATCTGCTGCTGGCACTGGCGGAGAAGATCGACGCCGACCTCGCCGTCGCACTCGATCCCGATGCCGATCGCTGCGCGCTCGCGGTCCCCGGCCCGAACGGGTGGCGCATGCTGCGCGGCGACGAAACCGGTGTGCTGCTGGCCGATTACGTCCTGCGCAACGCGGCACCGGACGCGCTGGTCGCGACCACCGTAGTATCGTCGCGACTGCTGGGGAAACTCGCGCCGGCGCGCGGGGCCCGGTACGCCGAGACGCTCACCGGATTCAAATGGCTGGCACGCGCCGGGGAGGGCCTCGTGTACGCCTACGAGGAGGCCATCGGCCACTGCGTCGATCCGGCTGCCGTGCGCGACAAGGACGGCATCACCGCCGCCGTCGCCGCCGCCGACCTCACCGCCCGCCTGCGCGAGCAGGGGCGTTCCCTGCTCGACGTCCTCGACGACTACGCCGTGGAATTCGGCCTGCACGCCGGCGACCAGGTCTCGCTGCGATTGCCCGATCAGGCGGCCGCCGCTCGAGCCGTTGCCCGCCTGCGCGATACGCCGCCCGATGTCATCGCGGGCGTGCCCGTCACCTGCACCGACCTTTCCACGGTTCGCGGCCGGATGCGCACCGACGCCTTGATCTTCGAAGGCGAGGGGCAGCGCATCGTCATCCGCCCCTCGGGTACCGAGCCGAAACTCAAATGCTATTTGGAGGTCGTCGAGCCGGTTCGCGACCGCGACTCGCTGACTTCGTCGAAAGCGGTTGCAGCACAACGACTCTCGGCACTGCGCGAGTTCTGCGAGAAGTTGTGAACAGCTGAGCCTTCCGCGCGAACCCTACCGATCCCGCGGTTCGGCTGGATGCTACCCGGGCGGCATCAGTCGTGGCGCGGGCCGAATTGGCGGTCGCCGGCGTCACCCAGCCCCGGCACGATGAAGGCGTCGGCATTGAGTCCGGAGTCGACCGCGGCGGTCACCAGTCGCACCGGCAGACCCGATTTCTCCAGCGCGGCAATGCCTTCCGGGGCGGCGACGACGCAGATGGCGGTGATGTCGGTGGCGTTGCGGGCGGACAGCAGTTCCAGGGTGTGGCGCATCGATCCACCGGTGGCCAGCATCGGATCGAGGACGAAGACCGGCAGGCCCGACAGGTCCGCCGGCAGCGATTCCATGTACGGCACCGGCCGATGGGTCTGCTCGTCGCGCGCCACGCCGACGAAACCGACACGGGATTCCGGAATCAGCGCACTGGCGGCGTCGACCATGCCGAGGCCGGCGCGCAAGACCGGCACCAGCAGCGGTGGTTGCGCCAGCCGGGCGCCCCGGGTCGGCGCCACCGGGGTGTCGATGTCGAAGGTGTGGGTCGGGGCTTCCCGCAGCGCTTCGTAGACGAGGAATCCGGTCAGATCGGCCAGTGCCGCCCGGAATCCCGCGTTGGATGTGCGGGCATCGCGCATGGTCGTCAGGAGGGTGACCGTCAGCGGGTGTTCCACGATATGCGTACGCATGAGGGAACGATAAGGTCTGTCGGGGTTGGAAATCGGCAACCGAGGGCGGATTTCCGCAACCGGAGTGGGAACCGTTGCGCAGGGGCATGCGTCGAACTACTCGGATGACGTAATCTGCCACCAGACCAGCACGATGGGGGATGTTGATGCACAGGATCTCGGTCGACACCGAGGGCGTCGCCGCCTACGGTGCCACAGCTGCGGGACTGGCCGGTGAAATGGGTGTGGCCGCGGCGGGCGCCGCCGGCGCCGACCCGGTCCTGCTCGGTCCGATCTTCGGTTTGGTGGGGGGCGATTTCGTCGCTGCCTATGCCGCGGCCCATGCCGGGCATGTCGCCGGGATCGGCGAACTGTCCGCGGTGATGGGCAGTGTGGGAGCCGCCGCGACGGGCGCCGCCGCCACCTATTCCGAAACCGACGCCGCCCACGCCGCCGCCCTGCGCGCTGCGGAAGGCCCGATCGGATGACGGGCGTCATCGATCTCGATGCACTCGCCCAGCCACTCATCGATCTGCTCACCAGCTTCGGCTCCGGGGTGCTGCCCGCCGGCGGCCCGACCGATGCGCTGCGCCAGGTGTCCACCCATCTCGACGGAATTCATCAGGCCGGTAGCGCGAGCATCAATCAGATGACCAACGCCTGGAACGGCGGTGGTGGCGACGCGGCGATGGACAAGGCGCTCAAGGTACAGACCTCGGCGGCCGCGATGTCGGATCGCGGCAACGATATGGCCGATGTGGTCAGCCAGGCCGCCGCCTCGGTGCAGACGGGCCAGAAGGAACTCGACGGAATCGTCCAGTCGTTCGTGCAGTCGGTCACGGCGCTGGGGCCCGCGGTGACGACTCCCCCGGGACTGATCACCGTGGTGAACTCCGCGATCGACCATTTCGGCCAGGCGCTCGGCGTGGTCGGCCGGGTGCGGTCGGAACTCGACACGCACACCACCTCCATGAACGACCTCACCCCGCCCCCGCCGACGCCGTCCATGTCGAGCACTCCGGTGGCCGCGGCCGCGGCCGCCGCACCCGCGCTGAGCACCGGCGCCCAGACGGCCGGTTCACTGCTCGGCGGTCTGGTATCGAGCGGCGGTTCGATGATGAGCAGCATGACCAGCCCGGCCTCCGCGGCGACGCAGTCGCGGTCGAGCTCGGGCGGCACGAGGACTCCCGGAGCCCAGCAGTCCGGCGCCGACAAGCCCGGCCGCCACGGCGGCGTCATGATCACCCTGCCCGACGGCAGCCAGGTCGAGGCGCCCAATCAGAAGGCCGCCACCGCGGTCAAGGCCGCTATCAGCGCCTGCGGCACGCCGTACGTCTGGGGCGGCAACACCCCCGGGGCCGGCCTGGACTGCAGCGGCCTGACCAAGTGGGCCTACGGCGAGGCCGGCGTCGACCTGCCCCGACTCGCCTGCGATCAGAGTGCCGGCGCCACACCGGTGAGCCCGGGCGATGTCATGCCGGGCGATCTGGCCATCTGGGACGGTCACGTCGCGATGGTCGTCGGTAACGGACAGATGGTCGAGGCCGGTGATCCGGTGCAGATCGACCCGATTCGAACGGAGAACATGGGAATGGCGTTCCACGGGTTCTACAGGCCGACGTCATGAGCCAGCCGCAGCACCAGCAGATCCCGAGCGTCACGGTCGCCGCCAGCACCAATCGCGCCGGCACCATCAGTGTGCGGGCCACCGATCAGGGCATTCCGGTGGAGATCAAATTCGAGCGCAGCGAATACCGTTACGGCGCACAGGCTTTGGCCGCGGAGATTCTGCGGCTGACCAAGCGGTCGGCGATCGTCGCCAAGGCCCGCCGGCGCGAACTGCTCGCCGAATCCGGCATGCCCACCGAGATCCTGGACAAATTGGGCCTGCCCACCCGCCAGGAAGCCGTCGACGAACTCGACCGCATGGACGACGAGGACACCGGCCCCACCAGCTGGATGAGGCCCGTATGAACGGTCGCGGGCAAAACAGGCTGCGGAGCGTAACCACGCGGCGCCCCGTTCGTACGGTTGACAAGCACAGCATGAGCGTTGGCGCATCTGCCGGAAAGGACGCACTGTGAGCGCGGAAATGGATGCTCTCGTCGCCGCGGCGACGAATAAACTCGAGGCCCTCGAGGCGGCGCTCTACAACCTGAAGAACGTGCGCGGCCGGTTCACCGCCGAGGACGGTTCGGTGAGCGTCGAGGTCGACAGCGACGGCGCCCTGGTCGGCCTGGACCTGTCCGAGGCCGTCACCTCGCATTCTCCGGCCGAAGTGGGCCAGTTGATCATCTGGGCCTGCCAGCAGGCGGCGCAGAATGCGGGAGAGCAGCGCTCGGAGGTGGTCGCCACCCTCAATTCCGCCTTCACCGCGCCCGAATCGGGAAACGTTGGGGGGCGGGCCGAATAGTGCCGAAGGCGACGGCTCGATAGGCTTCCGGTCATGGCTTCTGGAGACATCGTCCCGATCGAGCTCGGTCTCACCGACGGCGATCTGGTCACCCTGTGGGCACCGCGCTGGCGAGACGGTGACGACGAGTGGGAGGCATTCCTCGGTCACGAGGACGAGCTCTACGGATTCGACTCCCCCGCGGAGCTCGCCGCGTTCATCCGGACCAACGACGACAACGATCTGGTGGACCATCCGTCCTGGAAGGTCGTCGTGGGTTTGTCCGCCGCCGAGCTCGAACCCCAGGAGGAGCACGTCTTCGATCTGGTCGGCGTTCCCGAACTCGCGGCCGGTGAACCCGACCCGGAGACCATCGCCGAACTGGAAGAGACCCTCGAGATGGTCCGCACCATCGGCGAGGTATGCGAACTCGAGGTGGTCACCAAGTTCTTCGGCTCCCATCCCGTCCTCGGCGCTCTGCCGGCGGGTGTGACCGCGTTCGTCGGCCGCGACGGCGAACAGCTGTGGGATCAGGTCGGCAACGCGATCGCCAAGGACTGGGACCGGGTCATCGATGCCATCGATTCCGTGGTGGCCTCTCCGGATGTCGACCAGGAAGCGCTGGCCGTGGCGGAGGCGGAACTGCTGGCCGCCGAGGAGAACGTCGTCGACGCCGAGGACGTCGCCGACACCGACGACGACGATATCGAGCCGGTCGACCTCGACGAGGACGAGGACACCGACGAGGAAGACGACGAGGACGAAGAGGAGACCTTCTGGCACGAGGTCGGCATCGACCCGGTCAAGATCGTCACGTCCGAAGGCGAATTCTTCACCCTGCGTTGCTATCTGGACGACGAGCCGGTGTTCCTCGGCCACGACGGCACCATCACCGTCTTCCCCTCCGAGCGCGCGCTGGCTCGCTACCTGGCCGACGATCACGACCACGATCTGGCGCGGGTCAGCACCTACGGCGAGGTTCGCACGGCGGCGGTCGACGGCTCGCTCGAGGTCGAGGTCACCGAGGAGAACGTCTACGTGCTGCCGGGCCTGGCCGACGACCTGGGCCAGGGACCCAAGGCGGTCGATATCGACCAGCTGGATCTGGCGGTCGAATTGTTCACCGACGCAGCCGATTACGTCGGTGACGACTCCGTCGAGCAGGCGCTGGCGAAGTCGACGCCGCTGGGCTGGTACGTCTCCTACCTGCTGGAGCCGGACCCGACCCGGCTGGCGCCGAGTCCGCCGTTCACCGCCGAGGCCGAGAGCTGGCGAGCGCTGGAGCAGGCCTTCGAGAACCGGCTGGAGAAGGGCTAGCCGGTTCCCGAGGCGCGGTCATCGGCCGAGGGACGCGGTGGTCATCCGATCAGCACGGCGTAACCGGGCTTGATCACCTCGTCGATGATGCGCAGCCGGTCGGGGAACGGGATGAACGCCGACTTCATGGCGTTGATCGTGAACCGTTCCAGATCGCTCCAGCCGTAGCCGAAGGTTTCGACCAGCTTCAACATTTCCCGGCTCATGTCGGTATCGCTCATGAGCCGGTTGTCGGTATTGACGGTGACCCGGAACCGCAACCGCGCCAGCAGGTCGAACGGATGCTTGTCCAGAGCCGGCACGGCACCGGTCTGCACATTGGACGAGGGACACAGCTCGAGCGGAATCCGTTTGTCGCGAACGTAATTGGCCACCAGCCCGAGGGTGGGCTCGGAGCCGTCGCCGTCGAAGATGTCGTCGGTGATCCGCACCCCGTGCCCGAGCCGATCGCAGCCGCAGAACGCCAGCGCCTCGTGGATCGACGGCAGCCCGAACGCCTCCCCGGCGTGAATGGTGAACTGCGCACAGTTGGCGCGCATGTATTCGAAGGCGTCCAGATGCCGCGAGGGCGGATAGCCCGCCTCGGCTCCGGCGATGTCGAATCCGCCGACCCCGCGGTCGCGGAAGCGCACCGTCAGCTCGGCGATCTCGCGGGAGCGGGCGGCGTGACGCATGGCGGTGAGCAGGCAGGTCACCCGGATGGGGGTGCCGGCTTCGGCGGCCAGCCGCTCGCCCTCGCGAAAGCCTGCCAGGGTGTGCTCGACGACCTCGTCGAGAGTGAGGTCGCGTTCGAGATGCTGTTCGGGCGCGAAGCGGACCTCGGCGTACACCACCCCGTCGGCGGCCAGGTCCAGTGCGCATTCGCGCGCCACCCGCCGCAGTCCCTCCGGGGTCTGCATCACCGCCACCGTGTGCGCGAAGGTCTCCAGATAGCGCTCGAGCGATCCGCTGTCGGCCGCTTCGCGGAACCACTGCGCCAGGGCCTGCGCGTCGGTGGCGGGTAGCTGGTCGTATCCGCAGTCCTCGGCCAGTTCGAGCACGGTCGCGGGACGCAGGCCACCGTCGAGATGGTCGTGCAGCACGGCCTTGGGGGCCTGGCGGATCGAGGCGAGAGTCAAAGGCATCGGTCCAGTCATGTAACGACGCTATCCGCATTCGCGGGCCCGTGCAGGCAACTTGCCGGGTGTGCATCTGCCCGCCGGCCTGTCGTTGCCCGGCGGTCGCCCCCATGTAGCCGGACTCGGCTCAGTACCTGGCCATCAGATAGGCGCCCACGACGATCAGCGCACAGCCCGCCAGCCGCTGCGCGCTGACCGGCCGGCGTGGGAAACCCATCACACCGAAATGGTCCATGGCCGCCGCGAGCAGCATCTGACCGGCGATGATGAGGGCGTTGAAGGTGCTCACTCCGACGCTGGAGGCCACCGTGATCATCGCGAAGATGGCGGCGCCGCCGGTGAGCCCGCCGAAGGGAGCCCATCGGGGCATCGTCTTCAGATCCGATCGGGACGGCCACGGCTGATGCGGCGAAATCGCCAGTGTCACAGCGAATATCGCGCCGACACCGGCGAGCGCCACCGCGTACGAGATCACGCCGCACAGAAAGACGTTGTGCAGGGCGAGTTTGAGCGAGTTCTGGCATCCGGCCTCGACCGAGCGCAGGGCGCCGCCGACGAGCATCAGGACGAAGACGAGAATCATCGCCCCGCGGCCGAGCGCCGCCTGCCGGACAGTGGTGCGGGCGGTCATCGCGCCGCCTCCCCGGCCGGCACGAACTCGGGTGGCCGGGGCGCCGCCTCCCGGGAATCGCTCGCCATGAGATACACCGCCACGGTGATCAGCGCCGCGGCCAGCAGCCGCGGCGGCGTCGCGTGCCGCTCGGCGAAACCCATCGCGCCCAGGTCGTCCATCACCAGCGCGACCAGCATTTCGGCCACGATGACGACGGCGTTGAAGGTGGCGACACCGACATATTTGGCCACGGTGATCATGCCGATCACCGCGACACCGCCGATCAGCCCGCCGAACGGCGCCCACCAGGGCATCCGTTCCACATCGGCCCACGTCGGCCACGGCGAATGCGAAACCACGGTCGAGATCACGAGGAAGACCGAGAATCCGGCCAGCGCGACGGCGTAGGACACCACCGCGCACAGCCACATGTTCTTCAGATGGAATTTCTGTGTGTTCTGGCATCCGACCTCGACGGACCGTAATCCGCCGGCGGCCAGGATGAACAAGAAGATCAGTCCGAGAGCGACAGCACCCACGAGACACGTCCTTCGCTAGGTGACAACGAATGCCGCCGCACGCAGGCGGTGCTCACCAGCCGGATTCTGCGGTCGCGCGAGCACAGAATAGCAACCTGAATGACGTGCCGTTGGTTATTGGCACAATAGACAGGTCACCAACTGTGCTCAGAGGCCGATCCGCCCCAGGATCAGCGGATGCGCGGTCGGCGGAACCGCTCCGATGTCGAATCCCGCCCGCAGTGTCGCGATCGCCGTGGGTACGGCCGCTTCGGAGTCGGTGTGCAGGGTGAACAGCGGCTTCCCGGCCGTCACCGGATCGCCCGGCTTGCAGTGCATCTCGATGCCTGCGCCGAACTGCACGGGATCGCCCTGACGAGCGCGTCCGGCGCCGAGCCGCCAGGCGGCGAGCCCCACGGCCATCGCATCCAGCCGGGTGAGGACGCCCGATTCCTGCGCCACCAGGGTTTCGGTGTGCCGCGCCCGCGGCAGGGGCGCGTCGGGATCGCCACCCTGCGCCGTGATCATCGCCCGCCAGTGATCCATCGCGCGGCCGTCGGCCAGCGCGGCGGCGGGGTCGACATCGCGAATACCGGCCTGCGCCACCATCTCTCGCGCCAGCGCCACCGTCAGCTCGACGACGTCCGCCGGGCCGCCGCCGGCCAGAACCTCCACCGCTTCGGCGACCTCGAGCGCATTGCCCGCGGTACGCCCGAGCGGGGTGTCCATCGCGGTGAGCAACGCGACCGTCCGCACCCCCGCGTCGGTCCCCAATTCGACCATGGCCGTGGCCAATTCGGTGGCGTCGCGGAAATTCTTCATGAACGCGCCGCTGCCGACCTTCACATCCAGGACGAGTGCGCCGGTTCCCTCGGCGATCTTCTTGCTCATGATCGAACTGGCGATGAGCGGAACCGATTCCACGGTGCCGGTCACATCGCGCAGCGCGTACAGACGCTTGTCGGCCGGTGCCAGATCCGCCCCGGCCGCGCAGATCACCGCGCCGATCTCCGGGTCGGCGAGGATCGACCGCATCCGCGCGGTATCCAGATCGGCTCGCCAGCCCGGAATCGATTCCAACTTGTCCAGGGTTCCGCCCGTGTGACCCAGGCCGCGGCCCGACAACTGCGGTACCGCCGCGCCACAGGCGGCCACCAGTGGCGCCAGCGGCAGGGTGATCTTGTCGCCGACTCCTCCCGTCGAGTGTTTGTCGACGGTCGGCCGGGGCAGGTCCGTGAAGTCCATCCGCTGCCCGGAGGCGATCATCGCGGCGGTCCACCGGGCGAGTTCGCGGCGGGTCATGCCGCGCAGCACGATCGCCATCGCCAGGGCCGACATCTGTTCGTCGGCGACCTCGCCGCGAGTGAACGCGTCGACCACCCAATCGATCTGTTCATCGTCGAGTTCCGCACCGTCGCGCTTGGCCGCGATCACCGACACCGCCGTATGGGTCATGGCGAAAAGCCTTCCAGATCCCGTTCGGGGTGCGGAAATTCACATCATTTCCGGCCGGCAGCCAGATCGTCCGGCCCGAAGGCGTCCGGCAGCAACCTCGCCAGGGGTACCGGGCCGTCGCGATGGTCGACGAGCAGTTCCGGCCCGCCGTGCTCGTAGAGCACCTGCCGGCACCTCCCGCAGGGCATCAGGATTTCCCCGTGCGAATCACAGACAGCGACCGCCAGCAAACGGCCGCCGCCGGACGAACAAAAGTTACCGACGAGTACAGTTTCGGCGCAGACGCCGAGCCCGTATGAGACATTTTCCACATTGCAGCCGCTCACAATGGAACCGCCGGCGGTGAGAGCGGCGGCGCCGACCGGAAAGCCGGAGTACGGTGCATACGCATTACGCATTACTCGAAATGCGTTGTGACGCAGGGAATCCCAATCAATTTCCGGCATATCGGACCTCCGCTCGAATGGCTGATATGACAGCGTAGAAATGGCACCGCGACGCCGTCGAACATTCAGGCAAGGCAAACCTAACTCGCCGCTTGGAGGCTCAACGCACGGCACGCCGAATTAGTTCCGCGAATCGCCGGGGATTAGAGTTCTCCACAGATCGGTCCAGGTTTGGCAACGCACCGCCGGCCACCGCCTCCGGATGTCAGCGCCCGAGTTGAGCTGGTGTTTCTCCAGATTCACATGCTCGGCGTATGCCGAAGCTGCGACCGGATCCGACTGCCGGCTCGCCGGCGTGTCCATCAACGACGTTGGAGGCACCGCACTCTATGACGACCACACTGGAAGCTCCGGCTCAGCCGAAGCGGAAGACCCTGTACCGCGGCGACCCGGGTATGTGGTCCTGGGCGATGCACCGGATCACCGGTGTCACGATCTTCTTCTTCCTGTTCGTCCACGTACTCGACACCGCTCTGGTGCGGGTCAGCCCGGACACCTACAACCGGGCCATCGAGACCTACAAGAACCCGGTCGTGGCCCTCATGGAGATGGGCCTGGTCGTCTGCGTGCTGTTCCACGCGCTCAACGGCGTCCGCGTGATCCTCGTCGACTTCTGGTCCAAGGGCCCCAAGTACCAGCGCCTGATGCTGTGGATCGTGCTCACCATCTGGGTTCTGGTCTCCGCCGCCGGCGTCGGCCGCCAGTTCTTCTACCTGCTGACGGAGCACTGATATGACCGCACCTGTTCTCGGCAAGTCCTACGACCGTCCCGCCAGCCTCGACTCGCCCCGCACCCCGCGCCGTTCCTCCGGCAACAACTTCGAGAAGTACGCGTGGCTGTTCATGCGCTTCTCCGGCCTGCTGCTGATCGTGCTGGTGCTGGGCCACATGACGATCATGCTGATGCTCGACGGCGGCGTGAAGCGACTGAACTTCGGCTTCGTGGCCGGCCGCTGGGCCAGCCCGTTCTGGCAGTGCTGGGATCTGGCCATGCTGTGGCTGGCGCAGCTGCACGGTGGCAACGGCCTGCGCACGGTCATCGATGACTACTCCCGTAAGGACTCCACCCGCTTCTGGCTGAAGACCCTGCTGGCCGTCGCCATGATCCTGATCATGGGCGTGGGCACCTACGTCATCTTCACCTTCGACCCCAACATCAGTTAGGAACGCCTCCGCGATGAGTGAATCCCGTCCGGTTCAGGAACACCGCTACGACGTGGTCATCGTCGGTGCCGGTGGCGCGGGGATGCGCGCGGCGATCGAGGCCGGCCCCCGGGCTCGCACCGCCGTGCTGACCAAGCTGTACCCGACCCGCAGCCACACCGGCGCGGCACAGGGCGGTATGTGCGCCGCGCTGGCCAACGTCGAAGAAGACAACTGGGAATGGCACACCTTCGACACCGTCAAGGGTGGTGACTACCTGGTCGACCAGGACGCCGCGGAGATCATGGCCAAGGAGGCCATCGACGCGGTGCTGGACCTGGAGAAGATGGGCCTGCCGTTCAACCGGACGCCCGAGGGCAAGATCGACCAGCGTCGCTTCGGCGGTCACACCCGCGACCACGGCAAGGCGCCCGTCCGCCGCGCCTGCTACGCCGCCGACCGCACCGGCCACATGATCCTGCAGACGCTCTACCAGAACTGCGTCAAGCACGACGTGGAGTTCTACAACGAGTTCTACGTCCTCGACCTGGTGATGAGCGAGACCGACCGCGGTTCGGTCGCCACCGGCGTGGTCGCCTACGAGCTGGCCACCGGCGAGATCCACGTCTTCCACGCCAAGGCGATCATCTTCGCCACCGGCGGTTCCGGCCGGATGTACAAGACCACCTCCAACGCGCACACGCTGACCGGTGACGGTATGGCGATCGTGTTCCGCAAGGGGCTGCCGCTGGAGGACATGGAGTTCCACCAGTTCCATCCGACGGGCCTGGCCGGTCTGGGCATCCTGATCTCCGAGGCCGTCCGCGGTGAGGGCGGCATCCTGCGCAACGCCTCCGGTGAGCGCTTCATGGAGCGCTACGCCCCCACCATCAAGGACCTCGCGCCGCGCGACATCGTGGCCCGGTCGATGGTCAAGGAGGTCCTCGAGGGTCGCGGTGGCGGCCCGAACAAGGACTATGTCTTCATCGACGTGACCCACCTCGGCGAGGACGTGCTCGAGGAGAAGCTGCCCGACATCACCGAGTTCTCCCGCACCTACCTGGGTGTGGACCCGGTGAAGGAGCCGGTGCCGGTCATGCCGACCTGTCACTACGTGATGGGTGGTATTCCGACCCGCATCCGCGGCGAGGTGCTGCGCAACAACACCGACGTGGTCCCCGGCCTGTACGCCGCCGGTGAGTGCGCTTGCGTGTCGGTGCACGGCTCGAACCGCCTGGGCACCAACTCGCTGCTGGACATCAACGTGTTCGGCCGCCGCTCGGGTATCGCCGCCGCGGAGTACGCCGCCCGCACCGAATTCGTCGAGCTGCCGGAGAACCCGGCGCAGATGGTGCAGGACTGGCTGACGCTGCTGCTGAGCGACCACGGCAACGAGCGGGTCGCCGACATCCGCACCGAGCTGCAGGTCACCATGGACGCCAACGCCGCGGTGTTCCGCACCGAGGAGACCCTCAAGCAGGCGCTGACCGACATCCACGCGCTCAAGGAGCGCTACCAGCACATCACCGTGCAGGACAAGGGCAAGCGCTACAACAGCGACCTGCTCGAGGCCGTCGAGCTCGGCTTCCTGCTGGAGCTGGCCGAGGTCACCGTCGTGGGCGCGCTCAACCGCAAGGAATCGCGCGGCGGCCACGCCCGCGAGGACTACCCCGACCGCGACGACGTCAACTTCATGCGCCACACCATGGCGTACAAGCAGGTCGAGCCCGGTAAGCCGGCGGAGCTGATCGCCGACATCCAGCTCGACTTCAAGCCGGTCGTGCAGACCCGTTACGAGCCGATGGAGCGTAAGTACTGATGACTGCTGTAGCCGAAGCCCCGGCCGGGCAGAAGCCGGCCCCCGTGCCCGACGGGTCGACCATGGTGACGGTGAAGGTCGCCCGGTTCAACCCGGAGGACGACAAGGGCGCGCACTGGGATTCGTTCCAGGTGCCGGTCCTCCCGACCGACCGCTTCCTGAACGTGCTCATCTACATCAAGTCCTACCTGGACGGCACGCTCACCTTCCGGCGCTCCTGCGCACACGGTGTCTGCGGTTCCGACGCCATGCGCATCAACGGTGTGAACCGGCTGGCGTGCAAGGTGCTGATGAGCGACATGCTGCCCAAGAACGGCAAGGAGCTCACCGTCACCGTCGAGCCGATCCGCGGCCTGCCCGTGGAGAAGGACCTCGTGGTGAACATGGAGCCGTTCTTCGACGCGTTCCGCGCGGTGAAGCCGTACCTGATCACGCACGGCAACGAGCCCACCCGCGAGCGCATCCAGTCCCAGACCGACCGCGCGCGCTTCGATGACACCACCAAGTGCATCCTCTGCGCCTGCTGCACCACCTCCTGCCCCGTGTACTGGAGCGACGGCAGCTACTTCGGCCCGGCCGCGATCGTGAACGCTCACCGCTTCATCTTCGACAGCCGCGACGAGGGTGCCCGCGAGCGTCTCGACATCCTCAACGACGTCGAAGGCGTCTGGCGCTGCCGCACCACCTTCAACTGCACCGACGCCTGCCCCCGCGGCATCGAGGTCACCAAGGCCATCCAGGAGGTCAAGCGAGCCCTCCTGTTCGCCCGGCCCTGAGGTAGGTAGCAGTTCGAACTCGACAGGCCGCCCGCATCACGCGATGCGGGCGGTCTTTCGTTTACTAGGCAATTTGCTCAGTTTGCTGGGGGTTTGTTGTCGGATCGGGGTGCGGGTGCTTGCCTGGAGGCATGTTCACCGAAGGTCAGCTGTATTCGCCGGTTACCACGGGTAACGACGGCGATGTCACGGTGCATTTGAGTGCCGAGCATCCGGGGGTGCACGATCCGGAGTATCGGGCGCGGCGCAACGCGATCGCCGCGCTGGCGCTGGCGTATCGGGAGGGCGAGACGCTGCCGCGCATCGACTACACCGAGGAGGAGCAGCGGGTCTGGCGCATCGTGTCGGCGGAGTTGACGCGCAGACATCGGACGTACGCGTCGGCGGAGGTGCTCGAGGGCGCCCGGCGGCTGGACCTGCCTGCCGATCATATTCCGCAACTGGACGAGGTGACCGCGAAACTGGTGCCGCTCACCGGTTTTCGCTACGTGCCGGCGGCGGGCCTGGTGCCGCTGCGCGAATTCTTCGGCTCGTTCGCCGATCGAATTTTCCACTCCACCCAGTACATTCGCCACCATTCCGCGCCGCTGTACACGCCGGAGCCCGATTCGATTCACGAAATCATCGGGCACGCAAATCAATTGGCGTCACCACGGTTCGCCGCGATCTATGCCGAAGTCGGCGCCGCGGTGTCCCGGCTGGAGACCGAGGCGGCGTTGAAATTCCTGGCCGACGTATTCTGGTTCTCCATGGAATTCGGTGTAGTGCGCGAAAAGGGCGAAGTGCGTTGCTACGGTGCGGGTTTGCTGTCCTCGTTCGGTGAGATCGAGGAGTTCCGGCACGCCCGGCTGCGGCCGCTGAACATTCACGACATGGGCACCGCGACCTACGACATCACGCACTATCAGCCGATTCTGTATTGCGCGGAGTCGATTTCCGAGATCGAGGACGTGATCGGCGGCTTCTTCGCCGGCATGACCGACGACAGCGCGGCCGCCGAGCTGACCGCGTCCTGATCGGAGGGTGGCGTCAGTCGCCCGATTCCGGCCCGGGGACCGCCGGCCCCAGCGGCATGCCCGCCTCCATGAATTCGACGATCCGGTCGATCTTGTCCAGATCGAGCCCCTCCCGGCCGAACGCGGTCATCATCGCCCCGATCATGGCCCCGGAGAAGGCACGGACCTCGAAGTCGCTCGGTTCGCGGCCGACTCGGCGGGCGAGCAGCGCGGAGACCAGATCCACGTTGCGTTCGGTCTCCTGCATGATCACGCTGCGCAGCTCGGGCTCGTTGTAGATCAGCTTCATCCGGTCCTGCTCGAACTGCCAGTCCTGCGGGTCCAGATTGTCGAAGGTGTCGCGCATCGCCTGGCGGAACGCGGCCAGCGGCGTCAGCTCCGGCGGCTGGGATTCGAGCGCGTGGATCATGATCGGATCGACGTCGTCGGCCAGCACCACCTGCTCTTTGGACGGGAAATAACGGAAGAAGGTGCTCGGCGAGATATCGGCGGCCTCGGCGATCTGCTCGATCGTAGTCGCCGAATACCCCTGTGCCTGAAACAGTTTCATCGCTTCCGCGCGGATGGTGCGGCGGGTGCGCTGCTTCTTGCGTTCGCGCAGGCCTACCCGGGGCGACGTGGTCGCCCCGGAGTGGGCCCGAGCGGGTGCTTTCGACTCAGCCGACATGCACCGATTCTCCCGCATCGGCCGCGGAGTGCGGGTCCGGCTCCCCGCTTCGGGTCCGGATCGCGGCGAGCAGCGCCGCCGCCACGCACACTCCGGCGCACAGCCACAGCATCGCGCCCATCCCGGAGACGAAGGCCGATTGCACATGGGCGAGCATGTCGGCGTTGCCGGTGGTCCGAGCCACCGCGACACCCGCGTTCACACCGTCCGACACCGGCTCGTGGTTGTAGGAGCCCAGGTCGGAGCGATATTGCGTGGCGAGGACGGTGCCCAGCACCGCCACGCCGATGGTGCCACCGGCCTGGCGCAGCGCCTGCAGCAGCGCCGAACCGGAACCGGCGCGCTCGGCTCCCAGCTGCCCCATCGCCATTCCCATCGCGGCCGGCATGACCAGGCCCATCGCGAAGCCCAGGATCGTGGTCCAGGCCGCGGTGTAGCCGAATCCGCTGCTCACCCGGGTCATGGCGCCCATGGCGAGCCCGGCGCCGAGGATGAGGAAGCCGCCGCTGAGCACGATCCGCGCCCCGAGTTTCGGCAGCAGCTTGTCGACCACCCGCGTGCCGACCACCAGCCCGCCGATCAGCGGCAGCAACCGCAGCCCGCTACCGAGCGAGTCGACGCCGAGCACCGCCTGGAAGTACTGCGGCACGGTGAAGAACATGCCGAACATCGCGAAGTTCACGAAAACGGAATACGCGGTGCCCCAACGGAATCCGCGGTTGGCGAACAGTGCGATGTCGACCAGTGGGTGCGTGATCCGCCGCTGCCACCATACGAAGCCGGCCAGCAGCGCCGCACCGGCGACCACCGCCGCCCAGGCCGCGCCGTCGCCCCACCCCTGTTCGCCGAAGCGGATGAATCCGTAGGTGAACCCCAGCATGCCCGCGGCCGAGAGCAGCACACCGGGCAGATCGATGCGGAAGGCAGAATCGCTGTGGGTCTCCGGAACCAGCAGCGCCACCGCGATCAACCCGACCACGACCAGGGGAACGTTGATCAAGAAGACCGAACCCCACCAGAAATGGTTCAACAGCCAGCCACCCACGATCGGGCCGAGCGGCAGCCCCAATGCGGTGGAGCTGACCCAGATCGTCAATGCGCGCTGTCGTTCGGTGCGATCCGGGAACAGGCCGGGCAGCACCGACATCGACAGCGGCATCATCGCGGCCGCCGCGATACCCAGCACCGCGCGGGCGGCGATCAACATCCCCGCCGAGGTCGCCAGCGCACACCACAGCGAGGCTCCACCGAAGACGACCAGCGCCGCCAGCAGGAACTTCTTGCGGCCGTAGCGGTCGCCGAGCGCACCCGCCGGCAGCATCACGGCGGCCAGCGCGAGGGTGTAGGCGGTGGTGAACCATTGCAGCGCAGCGGTATTCGCATGCAGGTCGAGAGCCATGGTGGGTAGCGCGACGACCAGCACGGTGGTGTCGAGGCCGATGGTGAGCATCGCGAGCCCGAGCGCACCGAGGGCGAGCCAGCGCGCCCGGCCGGCGCCCGGCACATCGACTCCCGGCGCATCGGCCGGGCGCGGTTCGCGGTCCGCTGCCGACGGGCGGTCGGTCGCTACCGAGCGTCCGGCTTCTTGCTCCCGCGCCGCGATCCCGATCGATGCGGGCGATTCCGATGATCTCCGCAGGTTCATGACATGTCCATTCAGTTAGTTGTGTCTATATTTTGATAGTAGCTTTCATTTCATGGTCCCTGTCAATACTTTGCGGGCGCGGGTGTTCGCGGCACCATCGCGCAACGCCGCATAAGCTGCATGTCGATGAACACCCGCATGTCCCGCACCGTCCGCTTCCGCCGAACCCGCTCGCTGGCGGCCGCCGTACTGACTGCCGGGCTGCTGGGCGCCACCACGGTTACCGGGCTCGGCGTGGCCGACGCGGCCCCCGCGCCGCCGTCCACGCCGTTCACCACCCCGAATACGGATTCCTGCCCGAACAAGACGGCCCCGCCCGCGCCGATCGATACCTCGGAGGTGCCGGCGCCCGGCAGTACGACGCCGTCGCCGCTACCGGTGCCGTCGAATCCGATCGGCGGCGACAAACTCGGACGCTGCGGCGTGGTGGTTCCGGCGGGCGCACCACCGGTGCCCGCCGACATCTCGGCGACCGCCTGGCTGGTCGCCGACCTCGACACCGGCAAGGTGCTGGCCGCGAAGGATCCCCACGGCCGCTACCGACCGGCCTCCACGATCAAGACGCTGCTGGCCGCGGTCGCACTCCCCGCGCTGGACCCCAACCAGGTCGTGATCGGCACGCAGGACGACGCGAACGCCGACGGCACCCGCGTCGGCATCGGCCCCGGCGGCCGCTACACCAACGACCAGCTGTTCCACGCGCTGCTGATGTGCTCCGGCAACGACGCCGCCCATGCCATCGCCACCCAGCTCGGCGGCGACGAAGCCACCGTCGCGAAGATGAACGCGATGGCAAAACAGTTGCAGGCCATGGACACTCGGGCCGCCACCCCCTCCGGCCTGGACGGCCCCGGAATGAGCACTTCGGCCTACGACCTGGCGACGATCTTCCGCCACGACATGCAGAACCCCACCTTCGCCTCGATCATCCACACCGAGCAGTACGACTTCCCCGGCTACCCCGCCGACCCCAAGATCCCCGACGACAAGGACCACCCCGGCTTCCCCATCGCCAACGACAACCGCCTGCTGTACGACTACGACGGTGACCTGGGCGGCAAGACCGGCTACACCGACGACGCCCGGCAAACCTTCGTGACCGCCGCCGAACGCAACGGCCACCGCCTGGTCGTCACCCTGCTCAAGGCCGACGTCCTCCCCATCCGCCCGCCGGAGCAAGCCGCCCGCCTCCTCGACTCGGCGGGTGTCACCGCGCCACTCTCGAAAGCTGTCTCGGCCTGCGAAGCTACCGCCGCGACCGGCCCAGGCGTGACCACCCGAACAAGCCCAGCACGATCGCCAATCCCAATGCGCCGATGATCCCGATCGTGCGCAGGTTCGAGTTGCTGTGGGGTGTCGAGGGGGCAGCGGAGTTCGGGGTGTCGTGCGC